>CADCTW010000178.1 GCA_902805735.1 uncultured Gemmatimonadota bacterium
CCGCCATCGCCATCCCCAAGTTCACCCAGGTCTCCAAGAGCGCCAAGGAGAGCGAGGCGGACGGCATCCTGAAGCAGGCCTACACGCTCCAGGAGAGCTACAAGCAGCGCTACGACACGTACGCGGACAACACGCAGCTCCAGACCCTCGGCTGGGACCCGGCGCAGGGCGCCAAGTACTACACCTTCGCCGTCGCCAGCGCCGGCGCGGCCGCGTTCTGTGTGAACGCCACGCCGATCAGCAGCGCGATCACGCAGGCCAAGCACATCACGCAGGCGCGCAACGTCACCACCGGCGCGTGCGCGGCGGCCGAGTAAGCACCGCGGCATCGCAGCACACCGGGAGCCGGACCTGTTCCGGCTCCCGGTACTCATTGGGCATACCCCGGTCCCCGTGAACACCATGAATGCCTCCCGCAACCGGCAGGGCTTCACCCTCATCGAGCTGATGATCGTGGTCGTCATCATCGGCATCCTGGCGGCCGTCGCGATCCCCAAGTTCAACCAGGTGACCGCTTCCGCGAAGGAGTCCGAGGCCGCGTCCATCCTGAAGCAGATCTACACGCTGCAGGAGCGGTACAAGCAGCGGAACGACGTGTTCGCCACCACGTTCACCGCCCTGGAGGGCGGGCCGGCTGGGCTCAACGACGCCAAGTACTATACATTCACCCTGCCCCAGGGCGACGGCGACACGTACGTGGCCTGCGCCACGCCCACCCTCAACGGGCTGAACGCGTACACCATCAACAGCAGCCGGCAGATCATCACGCACGCCGGCGCCTGCCCGTAAACACCGCGCGCCGGCCGAGGCCGCCCGCGCGGCTCCACTGCCCCGGTGTGAAGATGCAGAGCCCGCCCCCCGTCGCCGCGGCCCCGCCGGCGGCAGACCCCCGGACCACCGCGAAGCGCCGCGGCGTGGACACACGCCGGACGGCGCTTCTGGCGTTGCTGGCGGTGGGAGTCTTCCTCCGGCTCGCCCAGTACGCCGGCGACCGCTCCCTCTGGCTGGACGAGTCGCTGCTGGCCTCCAGCATCCTGGGCCGCTCCGTGGGCGGGCTGCTGGAGCCCCTGGACTACGGGCAGACGGCGCCCTTCGGCTTCCTGCTCCTGGTGAAGCTCGCCACGCTGCTGCTGGGCACGAGCGAGTACGCGCTGCGCCTGGTGCCGTTCCTCGCGGCGCTGGCGGCGCTGGCGCTCATCATCCCCGTCGCGCGGAGATACGTGGGCCGCGTGGCGCTGCCGGTGGCGGTGGCCCTCTTCGCGCTCGCGCCTTACCTGCTCTACTACTCCGCCGAGGTCAAGCAGTACTCGCTGGACGTGCTCGTCTCGCTGGTGGTGCTGTGCCTGGCCGCGGACGCGGCGGACGAGGCGCGGCTCACCCGCCGGACGGCCCTCCTGCTGCTGGGCGCCGGGGTGGCGGGCGTGTGGCTCTCGCAGCCGGCCATATTCATCCTGGCCGGCACGGGGCTGGTGCTGGGGCTGGGCGCGGCACGCGCGGGCGACTGGGGCCGGGCGCGGGTGCTGGCCGGCATCGGCGCCGCCTGGCTGGCCAGCTTCGCGGGCTCATACCTGGTCTCGCGGCGCGGCCTGGCCGACCCGGAGTACATGCAGGCGTTCTGGAAGAGCGGCTTCTTCCCCCTCCTTCCCTCCTCGGCCCGCGAGCAGCTGTGGCTGCCCGTGAGCTTCGCGCGCGTGTTCCGCGAGCCGCTGGGAGTGATGGGGGGGAACTCCAGCGGGTTCACGCTGCCGCAGGTGGCCGCGGGGATGGTGGCGTTCGCGGCCGGCGCCCTGTGGATGCGCAAAGCGCGTCCGGCGCGGCTGGCCCTGCTCGGGGCGCCGCTCCTGCTCGTGCTGCTGGCGTCCGCGCTGCGGCTCTACCCGTTCGGCTCCACCTGGTCCACGGGAGGACGCGTCCTGATGTTCCTCATCCCCACCTTCGTCTTCCTGATGGCGCAGGGCGCGGAGTGGCTGTGGGGCCGCTTCGGGAAGATGGCGGGAGTGGCGGCCGTCGCGCTGATGCTCATTCCGTCCGCGCTGTACGCGGTCCGCACCGTTCCGCACGCGCGCGCGGAGGTGAAGCCGCTGCTGCAGTACGCCAACGAGCACCGCGCCCCGGGCGACCTGCTCTACGTGTACTACAACGGGCGCCCAACGCTGGAATACTACGCGCCGCGCTACGGCTGGCACGCGGGGAACACCATTCACGGCGTCTGCTCGCGGTTCCAGCCCGCCGCGTACCTGGACGACCTGGCGCGGCTGCGGGGCCGGCCGCGCGTGTGGCTGCTGTTCGTGGGCGGCGAAGGCGCGGAAGGGTTCGACGAGCGCAAGCTCATGATTTCGTTCCTGGACCACATCGGGCGCCGGCTGGACGACCGCGTGTCGGTGGGGGTGTCGCTCTACCTGTACGACCTCAGCGCCGGCAACGCGAAGCCGGGCCCGCTCCAGCTGCAGATCCCGTCCATTCGGCCGACCGTGGAGCTGGCCTGCCGCGGACCCTGGGGGCCCCGGTGAGCGAGTTCTCATACGCCAGCGCGGAGCTGGACTCACTGGCCGAGGCCAGGAACTACTACGGGTGGATCGTGGACGAGTTCGCGCCGCACCTGGGGCGGCGCATCGTGGAGGTGGGCGCGGGAATCGGCACCTTCGCGGAGCACATGCTGGAGCGGATGCCCGCCTCCGACTTCCTGCTGGTGGAGCCGGCCCAGAACAACTTCCCCGTGCTCCAGGAGCGCTTTCGCGAGTCGCCGCGGGTGCGGGTGCAGCCCGGCTACTTCGGCGCGGAGATGCCGGAGGCGAGCGCCGACAGCGTGGTGGCGGTCAACGTGATGGAGCACATCCCGGACGACGACGACTTCCTGCGCAACGCCCACCGCTGCCTGGCGCCGGGCGGCAAGCTTCTCCTCTTCGTCCCCGCCCTGCCGCAGATCTTCGGCACGCTGGACGAGGAGTTCGAGCACTTCCGCCGCTACCGCCGCCCGCAGCTGACGGCCCAGCTGCGCGCCGCCGGCTTCGATCCCCTGCGCGTGAAGTACGTGAACATGCCGGGCGTCTTCGCCTGGTGGTTGAGCGGCAAGGTCCTGCGCCGCCGCACCGTCACGGCGCGCGACGCACGCATCTACGACCGCTGGGTGATCCCCTGGGTGCGGGGCCTGGAGCGGCACTGGAGCCCTCCCTTCGGGCAGAGCCTGCTCGCGGTCGCGGTTCGCTGAAAAGAAGGGCTCACACAGAGACACGGAGGCACGGAGATGAACTTCTCCGTGCCTCTGCCGCTTTGTCACATCCCCGCGGCACCGCACTCGAAGTGGTCCCCTCTCCCAGGGCAGTTCCTGGGAGAGGGTGGCAGCTGTAAGCTGCCGGGTGAGGGCCCCCTTGCAGGGTGCAAGGAACCTTGCAAGATGGGGGGCAAAACGCGGGGCGCGAGCGGTGGTATCTCTCCGTAAGTCGTTGCACGGTGGAAGTTTATGGATTTTGCACGACGTGGCGCGGCCGTTGCCTTACTCCATGCCGACAGCACGACGGAGTGCTGCGGTACCCCACCTAATCATCCACTAGGAGCACCACCATGCGTAACCTGCGTAACCGCGACGGCTTCACCCTGATCGAGCTCATGATCGTGGTCGTGATCATCGGCATCCTGGCCGCCATCGCCATCCCCAAGTTCACCCAGGTCTCCAAGAGCGCCAAGGAGAGCGAGGCGGACGGCA
>CADCTW010000179.1 GCA_902805735.1 uncultured Gemmatimonadota bacterium
CACGAGAAGGCAACAGGATGAGCCGGACCTTCGCTCAGTTCAAATCGTTCCCGCTCCTGTCGCTGGGCAAAGCACAGGGCCGCATCAGGTTACAGCGCTAGCCTAGCTTCTTAACCGGACAGCACTGAGCAGGTTCGTGAAGTCGCACCCAGAAAAGACAGTCTCGGTGAACTCGGAGTCAGTGACCGAGGAGTTGTTGAATTGGCAAGCCTCGAAGCGCGTGCGCATTACCGTGTTATTGACGAAAGCGAGGCCGTTGAAGCTGCTTTCGGCGAACTCCGAGTCGATGATGAGACAATCCTTGAAATCCACGCTCGGAAAAGCCGCTCTGAAGGCATGGACGGCGGTGAGCGTGCTGGAGATGATATTACAGCGATTGAAGTCGTGCGTCGGACCGACGGGGCCGAAAATGGTGCATTGGTTGATGTTCTTTGCGGCGATTCGGATCGCGGGGATTCGCGCGAAATCGATCTCAATCCCTTCCGGGTTGCGAGCGACCTGTTCCAAGTACTGCACGTCGAGTGGAGCGGTCATGTCGGCCGGAGGGTGGATAATCTCTAGTTATCTACCGCAAGGTCCTCGCTTTGGCGCGGCGTTCCGATCGTAGCACATTTGTGATTCGCAGCGGAGACGTGCAGCATCTACAGCCTGCTTGGTGGAGATGCGTAACCACGCGGAAGCTTGTCCAGAGCAGCTCCCGCGGGGGATGGACCACCGCCCGCAAACCGGGGGGACCTCGCACTCAAGCGGGTTCTAACGGACAGCCCTGCAACGCTCGAAGCCAAGGTCCAACAGAGGCACCGAGATGAAGTTCATCTCTGTGCCTCTGTGTCTCTGTGTGCGCCCCCGTTTTTACCCGAACAGACCGAGCTGCGCGCCAGGCGGCACCCGGAACGCCGCCGACGAGAGCGGAGGGGGCGTCTCGGCGAGGCCGGCTTTGCGGCGGGTGACGCGGAAGAGGGACTGGAGCTGGTCGGCGTAGAAACCCTCGCCGCGGCCGCGGTGGTGGAAGCGCGGGTCGTAGAGCTTGCCGCCGCGCATCTCGCGGACGCGGCCGAGCACCTTGTCCTTGCGGTCGGGGAAGTGCCGCTCCAGCCACGAGGCGAACAGGTCCTTGACGCCGTGGGGGAGGCGGAGCGCGACGTAGGTGGCGAAGCTCGCGCCGGCGGCGGCGGAGGCCTCCAGGATGCGCGGGATCTCGTGGTCGTTGAGGCCGGGGATCACGGGCCCGATCAGCACGCCCACCGGCACCCCCGCGTCCGCCAGCACCGAGACGGCGTCCAGGCGGCGCGCCGGGGTGGCGGCGCGCGGCTCCATCACCCGCTGCAGCTCCGGGTTTAGGGTGGTCACGGACATGAAGACGATGGCCGCCTGGTGACGGGCGAGCTCCGCGTAGAGGTCCGCGTCGCGAGTGACGGTGTGGCGCTTGGTGATGACGGCCACCGGGTTGCGGAACTCCGCGAGCACCTCCACGCAACGCCGCGTGATCCCCAGCCGGCTCTCCACGGGCTGGTACGGGTCGGTGATGCCGCTCATCCCGATCGCGTCGCCCCTCCAGCCCCGCGCGGAAAGCTCGCGGCGCAGGATCTCCGGCGCGTCCTCCTTCACCAGGATGCGCGTCTCGAAGTCCAGCCCCGCGGACATGCCCAGGTACTCGTGCGTGGGCCGGGCGAAGCAGTAGCTGCACCCGTTCTCGCACCCGCGGTACGGGTTGATGCCATAGTCGAAGCCCACGTCCGGGCTGTCGTTGCGGACGATGAGCGACTTCGCCGGGTCGCGCAGGTACACCGTGTCCGGCGCGGCCTCGAACGCGGGGTCCGGCTCGAACGACAGGCGCTCGAAGCGGTTCGCCGGGTTGTCGGCCGAGCCGCGGCCGCGGATGGGAAGGGACTGCATCGGGATCTCGTCAGGGACGGGTGCGCGGGAAGATCCTCGCGCCCGGTGGTACCCCGGACCGCGTGCCGCGGTGCCCATCGCCGCGGCGGACCGGAAGGCGGGCACCGGGACGGTGGCGGAATGGGAGCTACTCGATTAGGTTGCAGCTTGCGACTTCCATGTTCGCCCTCCGCATCCATCCGGCTCCGCTTCCAGTCGTCCGATCCCCCGCTCTTGCTCTCCTGGGGCGAGGGGGACCTACGTATTTCGCTGGGTTCGGGCCGGAGATCCGGCTTCGCTCGTGAGGGCGGGCGTGTTCCGGCAGCAGCCGCCGGCCCTCGCGCATCCTCCGTGCTCCTCGCCCGCCTTCCCTTCTCCGCCCCTGGAACCATGCGTCCTTCCGCACTCCACCGGCTCCTGGGCCTGGCCCTGGCCGTCCTGCTCCCCGCCACCGCGCGCGCGCAGCAGGCCAGCCTCCGCGGCGACGTGAACGGCGACGGCCGCGTGACCGCCGCCGACGCGCAGGCCGTGCGCGACCACGTGGCGGGGCGCCCCGCCGCGCCCGGCATCGTGCTGCTCCCCAACGGCGACGCCAACGGGGACGGGCGGATCACGGCCGTGGACGCGGCCATCATCCAGGCGTTCGCCGCCGGGCGCGACCTCAGCCGCTTCGGCATGGGCAAGCCCGTGCGCGGCGAGGCCGGGAGCCTGATGGTGCTGCACGAGTGCACGGTGGACGTCGAATCGGGGGCGCAGAGCTGCCAGACGCCGCGCCCCGCGGGGGCCGCGGCGGACGTGATCCTGGGCAAGCCGTACGTGGTGTACGTCACCACGGGCGCGGTGTCTTCCCGCGGCAACGCGGCGGACGAGGACACCACCAGCATGAACGTGGCGGTGACCAACCAGATCGGGCAGCCCATCGGCACGGTCGACGGCACCAGCGCGGCCGCCAGCGGCAATCGCATCTTCGTGCACGACGGCCCCCGCGTGACCTCCGTGAAGAGCGGCACCCTGGCCAGCGCCACGGTACGCGTGGAGGGCACCGACGGGACGGCGGACTTTACCAGCCCGGACGGCTCGTTCGTGCGCACGGGGAAGCCGTACTTCCAGTACGACGGCGTGCTGGCGACCGGCGCGACCTCGGCGCCGAAGCCGTGGCGCTTCGTCTACTCGGCGAACACGAAGACGTTCAGCTACTCCGTTCTGGTCTCCGCCCCGGTGCGGTACGAGTACGGCTGGGCCACGCTCGCCGACACGGCGCTGGTGCTGCGCACCGCCGAGGCGAGCTCCCCGCAGACGGCCACGGTGAAGGACCAGACCGGCACGAGCGTGAGCGACGCGGTCACCTGGTCCAGTTCCAACGATGCGGTGGCCACCGTGGACCCCAGCACGGGCGTGGTGACGGCGGTCGCGCGGGGCACCGCCACCATCACCGCGACCTCCTCGGTGCAGCCGCGGCGGGCGGGCTCCATGACCGTGTCGGTAGGCGCGTTGTGGACGGGCACCGCCAGCACCGACTGGACCAGCGCCGCCAACTGGTTCGACGGCGTGGTCCCCGACACCACCCTGGACGCCACCGTCCCCGCATCCACCCCCCACACGCCGACCCTCACGAACGGCGTGACCATCTTCACGCTGGACGCCGGCGGCGCGGTGAACCTGGGCGGCTTCACGATGCAGTTGCGCGGCAGCCTGGAGGGCTCCGGCACGCTTTCCGCCGGCACCCTCTGGCTCCGCGGCACCGAGCTCCAGGGCAACGCGCCGTCCCTCCTGGTCACCACCGGCGTCAAGGTCGACGGCCCCACGAAGGCGACCGGCGCCGTCTCGATCCAGAACGGCTCGCTGGCGATTTCCGGCGACAAACCGATGAGTATCGCGGTTCCGTGAAAAGCAGTGCCTAGTGCCCAGTGCCGAGCGCCCAGTAACAGCAGTACCGCTAACTAGGCACTAGGCACTAGGCACCAGGCACTAGGCATTAGGCACTTCGCTCCTCTCCCTGCCGTCCCACCCTCACTCACCAGGCCCGACCATGAAGATCCGCAGCTTCGTCCTGCTCCTGCTCGGCGCGCTGGCGCCGGGAGCCGCTGCCGCCCAGCCGTACCCGGACTCGGCGCTCGCCGTGTCGTACCAGGGCAAAAGCCTGCTCCGCGTGAACATCAACGGCGGCGCGGTGTTCGGTGGCGAGTTCACGGGGAGCTCCACCGGGAGCAACTGCACGTCCGGTGGAAGCGGCGCCGCCTGCGTCCCCATAGAAGGCGCGGGGACGCGGATGATGTGGTCCCCTGAGAAGGCGGCGTTCCGGGCGGGATACATCAACGGGACGCAGTGGGACGACGCCAACATCGGCCTCTACTCCGTCGCCATGGGACAAAGCGTGCGCGCCAGCGGCGACAACGCGGTCGCGATGGGCCTCCGCAACAGCGCCATCAACGGGTCGAGCTTCGCCGTGGGCGAGGACAACACCGCCTCCGGGTTCGCCTCGGTCGCGATGGGCTATCACGCCAGCACCAACACGCGGCGCGGATCGTTCGTCTTCGCGGACAACGTCACCGGCGGCACCCAGGACACGGTGAAGGCCGAGCTGGTGGGGTCGGCTGTTTGGCGGCTGAGCTGCGGCATGCGCATCTGGACCAACCAGGCGCTCACCACCGGCGTGGCGTTCGGTGGGCCGTCCGTCAATCCGTCCGTCTGCGGCAGCAGCTACTATTTCGGCCAGTCCAGCGCCATGATCGCAACCAGCACCGGCGCCTACCTCTCCACCAGCGGCACGTGGACCAACGCGTCGGACGTGAACCGCAAGCACCACTTCCTCGCGGTCTCCGGCGAAGACGTGCTGGACCGGCTGCGCGCCATGCCCGTGAGCAGCTGGAGCTACCGGGTGGACGACACGAGCATCCGCCACATCGGCCCCACGGCGCAGGACTTCCGGCGCGCGTTCGGCCTGGGCAACGACTCGGTGTCCATCGCGACGGTGGACGCGGACGGCGTGGCGCTGGCCGCCGCCAAGGCGCTGGACGCGCGCGACCGGGCGCAGCAGGCGGAGATCGACGCCCTGCGGGCGGAGAACGCGGAGCTGAAGCGGCGCCTGGAGCGCATCGAGCAGATGCTGAAGCCCTGAAAAGCGGGGCTCACACAGAGACACAGAGGCACAGAGACGACTTCATCTCTGTGCCTCTGTGTCTCTGTGTGAGGTCAGGAGCCGCGCAGGGCGATGGCGGGGTCCACGCGGGCGGCGCGGCTGGCGGGGAGGTAGCTGGCCAGGAGCGCGACGGAGGCCAGCACCAGCGGCACCGCCAGGAAGGTGACCGGGTCGGTGGTGGTGACGCCGAAGAGCAGGGAGCGGAGGAGGCGGGTCAGGGCCAGGGAGCCCAGCAGGCCCAGCGCCAGGCCGGCCACCGTCAGCACCATCCCCTGGCGCACGATGAGGCGCAGGATGTTGCCGCGCTCCGCCCCCAGCGCCACGCGCACGCCGATCTCGCCGCGGCGCTGGGTGACGGCGTAGGAGATGATGCCGTACAGGCCGATGCCGGCCAGGACGAGCGCCAGCGTGGCGAAGGCCGCCAGCAGGTAGCTGCTCATGCGGGAGCGCGCGGTGGCCTCGCCCACCACCTCGTTCATGGTGCGCACGCTCGCCACCGGGAGGTTGGGGTCCAGGCCGCGCACCACGTCGCGCGCGGGGCCTGCCAGCGCCAGCGGGTCGCCGGTGGTGCGGATCACCACGTTGATGCCCCCGTCGGGCCACTGCGCGAGGCTGCGGTAGAGGGCCGGGGCGGGCTCGTCGGTCACGCTGGTCTCGCGGACGTCCGCCACCACGCCCACGATCTCGCCCTCGATCACCTCGGGCCACGGGTAGGCGAGGCGCTTGCCCACGGGGTCTTCGCCGGGAAACTGCTGCCGCGCGAGGGCCTCGTTGATGATGAACGCGGGCGGCGCCTGGGCGTTGTCGCGCCCGTCGAAGGCGCGGCCGCGCACCAGGCGCACCCCCTGCGCCGGGAAGTAGTTGCCCCCCACCACGCGCAGGTCCACCCCCGGCTCCTCGCCCGCCCTGGGCGCGGCACGGTCCGCGCGCCAGGCGACGTGCCCCGTTTTCCCCACGGTGAGCGGCAGGTGCGACACGGTGCCGGCCGCCGTCACGCCGGGAAGCCCTTCCAGCGCCGGGACCAGCCGCTCCAGGAAGCCGCGGGCCGCGCCTTCCTGCGCGTACGCCTCCGAGTTGAGCGACATCCGCATGGTGAGCACCCCTTCCGCGCGGATGCCGGTATCCACCGCCTGCAGCTTCTGGAAGGAGCGCATCAGCAGCCCCGCGCCCACCAGCAGCATCAGCGCCAGCGCCACCTCGGCCACCACCAGCCCGCTGCGCAGACGCGTGGAGCCCCGCCCGCCCGTGGAGCCGCGGCTGGCGTCGCGCAGGGTGGACTGCAGCTCCGTGCGGCTGGAGACCAGCGCCGGCGCCAGGCCGAAGAGGATCCCCGTGAGCAGGGTGATGGCGAGCGCGGAAAGGAGCACGCGCGAGTCGACCGCCACGGTGTCCAGCCGCGGAAGCTGCACCGTCTGGGGAAGCATGCGCACCAGCGCGCGCGTGCCCAGCAGCGCCGCCGTCACCCCGATGGCGCCGCCGGCCAGCGACAGCACCATGCTCTCGGTGAGGAGCTGCCGCACCAGGCGGCCCCGCGTGGCGCCCAGCGACAGGTGCACCGCGATCTCCCGCCGCCGCGCGACGGCGCGCCCCAGGAGCAGGTTGGCGACGTTGGTGCAGGCGATCAGCAGCAGCATCCCCACCGCCGCCAGCAGCACCAGCAGCGCCGGGCGCACCTGCCCCACCACCTCCTCCCGCATCGGCACCAACCCCACGCCCCACCCGGTGTTGAAGTCGGGGAAGCGCTCGGCGAGGCGCCGCCCGATGGCGCCCATCTCGTCGCGCGCCCGCTCCATGGGCACGCCCGGCTTCAGCCGCGCGACGCCGGTGAGGAAGCGGCCCTGGCTGGTGCGGTTCCCCTTGGCGAGCGCCAGCGGGATCCACAGGTCGGGCTTCTGGTCCAGCACCCGGAACTCGGGCCCCATCACCCCGACCACGGTGATGGGATCGCTATCCACGCGGATCGTCTTCCCCACGATGGCGGGGTCGCCGCCGTAGCGGCTCTGCCAGAGGCCGTGGCTGAGCACCGCCACGTCGCCCAACGCCAGCCCCTCGCCCACGTCGTCGTCCTCGTCCGGGCGGAAGACGCGGCCAAGCTGGGCGCGCACGCCCAGCGTGGAGAAGAGGTTGGCGCTGGCGAGCTGCACCTGCACCTCGCGCGGCTCGCCGTCGCCGGTGAGGTTGCGCGGCCAGGTGGTGAAGTAGGCCATGGAGGAAAACGACCGCGCCTGCTCCTGCCAGTCGAAGAAGTTGGCCGGCGACACCGTGCCGCCGGGGGCGGGGGCGCCGGGCTCGTCCAGGCGCGTCTCGCGCATCACCAGCAGCTCGTCCGCGCCGGCCACGCCCAGCGGCCGCAGCAGCACCGCGTCCAGCACGGTGTAGATGGAGGTGGTGGCGCCGATGCCCAGCGCCAGCGTGAGCACGGCGACGGCGGTGAAGCCGGGGGAGCGGCGCAGGGTGCGCCCGGCGTAGCGAAGGTCCTGGCGCAGGTCGCTCCACCGGCTGGAGCGGTGCTCCTGGCGCACGCGCCGGCGGCCGATGGCCTCCAGCTCCGCCCGCGCCTCCTTCACGTCACCGAACTCGCGCAGCGCCTCGGCGCGGGCCGCCGCGGGCTCCATCCCGCGCGCCGCCAGCTCGCGCGTGCGCTCCTCCAGGTGGAAGGCGATCTCGTCGTCCACGTCGCCCGCCACCGCGCCCTCGGAGGCGGGGAGGCGGAAGAGCGAGCGGATTCCGGGGATTCGTGCCATGGAGACCTCAGGCGGTCTGGAGGACTTTGAAGACGGCGGCCGCGTAGCGAGACCAGGTGTCCGTCTTGGTGGCGAGCTGGCGGCGTCCCTCGGCGGTGAGCTCGTAGTACTTGGCCTTGCGGTTCTTCTCCGTGAGCCCCCACGCGCAGGCCAGCCACCCCCGCTCCTCCATCCGGTGCAGCGACACGTAGAGCGCGCGGTCCTCCACCTGGAGCTCCGCGTCCGTGGTCGCCTTGATCCACTGGGCGATCTCGTACCCGTGCCGCGGCCCCCACGACACCGTCTTCAGCACCAGCACGTCCAGCGTCCCCTGCAGCAGCTGCAGATCCTCTCGCGGCATCTCCACTCCTCCGATGTGTTCCCCGGAACATTTACATGGAAGAGGATACGGAGGGTCCCGGAGGCACGCAAGGTTTTTGTCTCACACAGAGACACAGAGGCACAGAGGAAAGCCATCTTCCTCTGTGCCTCTGTGTCTCTGTGTGAGATTCGTTTAGTGCTTGTGCGCCCCGTGCTGCATCACGGCGCCGCGCTCCACGGTGGGGCGCGGGAACTCGGGGAGGAAGCCGACGGCGGGGCCGCCCATGTTCTGGATCCCCATCGCCTGCGTCATCTCGCGCCACTCCGGCACCGTCATCACGAACGAGGTGTTGTCGCGGTAGCGGGCGGCCGCGCGCAGGATCTCCTCGCGCTTCTTGGAACGCGGCACCCTGGGGCTCGCCAGGATGTCGGAGATCACGTCGTGCATGGAGTGCAGGTTGTCGAAGATGATGGCCGCCTCAGGGTAGCGCTCCGTGAACGCCGGCGCGATGGCCGCGGTCATGGGCATCAGGCGCGGCATGTTCTCCGGCGCGTTCTCCAGCATCTGGCGGAAGCGGGCCACCGTGGCCGTCACCCCCGTCTGCCGCGCCTCGGGGGTGCGCCCCGTCAGCAGCGGCTCGTACAGCCCCACCTGCAGCCAGTGGTAGCCCCAGATCAGCCCGTTGAACTTGGGGTACTTCTCGCGGAACGCCGTGGAGTAGTACTGGCCCTCCATCAGCTCCATGTTCTTGGGCAGGGAGCTGAACGCCAGGTCCGGGCGGCTCTTGTAGTAGCGCAGCACGGCCGCGACCTCGCGGTCCTTGTCGGCCTGCGAGAGGCGCTCGTCACCCAGGACGTCGTAGATCTGGCGGTGGAGGATGTGCGCCCACTCGAACATCTGCTTCGCCTCGGGGGCGAGCTTGACGTACTCCACCTCGATCGCGGCCTCCTCCAGCGGCAGGCGCGGCGGGCTCACCAGCAGCTTGCGGGTGATGAAGTCGTACTCCTTCACCTCCAGCTCCGTGGCGGGCGCGTTCGGCTTCGTGAGCAGCTCTTCGTACAGGATGGCGTGCCCGTAGTCGAACGCGTTGAAGAGCCGGTCGGCCATCGGGTAGTTGCGCCGGAACACCCAGTTGTGCTCCGCGGGCAGGTAGAACTGCTCGTGCACCCGCGCCCACTGCGCTTCCGCGGGCGCCACGAAGGCCCCCGCCGCCACCACCAGCGCCGCGGCGACCCGCCCGGCGCGCTTATTATCGATCATCCCTTTTCCCTCCTGGAATCGCATCGTCTCACCGCCCCGGCAGCAGCGAGCGCAGCGCGAAGGCGTGCGCGGCTCCCACCGTGAAGAACCACCCCTGCTCCCCGCCCGTGAAGCGGCGGCCCACCCCGAAGTCCACGTTGAACTGCGGGCTCGTCTGGTACCGAAACCCCGTCTCCGCGGTCCACGCCGGGTCCTCGTCGTCCGCCAGCGGCTGCTCGGCGAAGAGGTCCGCCGTCACCAGCAGCGAGCGGATGGGGAAGGCGCGGTCCACCGCGATCCCCGCCATCCAGCGCGACGCCTCGCCCACCTCGCCGCCCTCCTCGCCCACCGTGTACTGCGCGTTGGCGTGGAAGCGCGCGAAGGGGAAGGTGCGCGTGGCGATCCCCTTCACCGTGGGGTACGCGCGGTCCGGCCCCAGCCCGCCCACCGGGAGGAGCACGCCGGCCGCCACCGCGAATGCGGGAAGCGTGCGCGTCTCCGTGTTCACGTTGTGCAGCGCGGAAAGCTCGATCCCCGCGAGCCCCTGCGCGCCGCCGTCCCTGAACGCGATCGGGAACCCGACCTCCACCTGCGTGCGCGGCAGGATGCCGTACGCCAGCTCCGGCGCGACTTCCCACGTGTACGCCCCGCCCCGCTCCCGCTCAAGCCGCAGCGGCGCGAGCTGGATCTCGAACGCGTACCGCTCCACCGGCGCCGCGTCCTCGATGCGCACGGGCCGCCCCTCGTCCGTGTTGTAGTAGTCCGTCTGCGCGGCCGCCGGCCCGGCGAGAATCGCCATCGCCAGCGCCACACCCATCCCTGTTCTCGTCATCCACTCTCTCCAAAAAAAAGGCGCGCTATTTTATAGTACATAAAACGTACCGGCAAGATCCCGCGCCTTCCTCCTCCGTGCCTCTGTGTCTCTGTGTGACCCGCTGTTGCTGGCGACTGAAGTCGCTGCAACGACAGCACGAAGTCCGCCTGCGCGGACTGGGTTCCGCCGCTCTGGAGGGAGGCGTCCAGTCCCCGCAGGGGGACTTCGTGCAGTTGTAGCCGCGACTTCAGTCGCCAGGCGGCGATGCCGGCGTCCAGCACGACCCCGTCCGCGCTGCTTGCTACCCCGCGTGCGGGCACACCGGACCCTCGGCGCCCGCCCGGCAGAACAGGTGCGCGAGCAGCGATTCCCCGGGATGCCCGCAGTGGTGGGTGGGATGCGCGGCATGGTCTTCGGGGAGCGGATGGGCCATCACCGCGCCCGACGCGCCCACGAGCGCCAGCGCCAGGATGGCGCCGGCGAGGGAGGCGCGCGTGACGTGGGTGGCCACCGGCGGCTCCTCGCCGGCCAGGCGGCGGATGCGGCGGTCCAGCAGGCTGCGCCGCTGCGCGAACCCCACCGCCAGCTCCCCCTGCGGCGTCCACGACGCCAGCGACACCAGCGCCGAGGCCAGCGCCAGGGGACGCTCCCGCGCCGCCCGGTCGTCCGCGCGGATCTCGGCCTCGTCGGCCACGTCCTCGGCCAGGCGGCGCAGGGCCGGGAGCCAGAACAGGGTGAGCGCCAGGAAGCGCAGCAGCGAGAGCCGCAGCGGGTCGCGCCGGGCCACGTGCGCCCCCTCGTGCGCCAGCAGCGCCTCCAGCTCCGCGGGCGCCAGCAGATCGCGCAGCGCCGCCGCCACGTAGATGCGCGGCTTCAGCCACCCGGCCGTGAACGCGGGATTGGGAAGCCCGCGCACCACCCGCACCCGCGCCGGGTCCACCCCCGCCGCCCGCGCCGCCCGGGCGAACGGATCGTCCCCGGCAGGGACGCTCGCTTCCAGCCGGTCCAGCACGCGGCGCACACGAAACGCGGCGGTGACCCGGTCGTACGCCGCGTACGCGAGGCCCACGACGACCAGCGCGTGGAAGAAGACGTGCACCGGCTGCAGCAGCCCGTGCAGCGCGATCACGCACAGCGCGCCGATGTGGTCGCGGCCATGCAGCGCGCTTTCCAGCCCCGACGCGAAGTGGTGCCCGAACACGGGGCTCACCGAGAGGAGGAGGAGCGCGCCGATCCCCAGCAGGAGCGTGCGGCGATGCGCCTCTTCGCGGGACACCAGGGCGGCGCTGCGGTGCGAGCTCATCCGCGGCCCTCCTGCTCCCTGATCCGCCGCTCCACCAGCCGGGCGAGCTCCGCGAGCTGCGCGGGGTCGCGGTCGGCCAGCACGTCCACGAACGACGCCGTCACCGCCTCCGGCCCAAACGACAGGATCCCCTCCATCAGCCGCCGCGACGCCTGCGTGCGAAACTCCTCCTCGGACAGGCACGCCTCGTAGTGGAGCAGCTCGCCGCGCTTCGCGCGCCGCAGCAGGCCCTTGTCCACCAGCTTGTTGAGCACCGTGATCACCGTGTGGATGGCGACGCTGTGCTCCGCCAGCACCCGCTCGTGCACCGTGCGCGCCGCGACGGGGCGCGCGAGATCCCACACCACGCGCATCACGCGGGCTTCCAGGTCGCCCAGCACCTTGGCCAGCCCCTGGGCCGAAAGGCGCACGGTGTCGTGGAGGCGCAGGGGCTCGGAGGGATTCACGGGGTTTCGTTTGGAGGTTTACGGACTCGCGGACGGATTTTACCCCGGGTAAAGCGGCGAGTTTCCTCGTGCCGAGACAGGCCCTACCTGGCGTGGCCGGCCGTCGAGTCGCGGCGCGCGGTGAACCACGCTTCGGCCGCGGCGCCGCGCAGGGGGCGCGCATAGGTGTAGCCCTGCAGGTAGGTGCACCCCGCGGCGCGCAGCTCGGCGGCCAGCGCGGCGCTCTCCACTCCTTCGGCGGTGGCGCTGAGGCCCAGGCTGCTGGCCAGCGCCAGCACGCTGCGCACGATGGTGCGGCTCCCCGGGTTCTTTTCCATCGACGCCACGAACGAGCGGTCGATCTTCAGCCCGTTCACGGCGAAGCGGTGAAGGTAGGAGAGCGACGAGTACCCCGTGCCGAAGTCGTCCAGGTCGATGCACACGCCCAGCCGCTGCAGGTCCGCCAGCGTCTTGCTGGCAGATGCGTGGTCGATCAGCACGCTCTCCGTCACCTCCAGGTGCAGCGCGCCGGCGGGGAGGCCGGTGTGCTGGAGCGCGTCGGCCACGCACTCCACCAGCCCGGGCGAGTAGAACTGCCGGCCGGAGAGGTTGACGCTCACGTACCACGCCGCGGCTTCGCCGAAGCGGTCGCGCCAGGCGCGGAGCTGCTCCAGCGCGTCGCGCAGCACCCAGCGGTCGATCAGCACCACCAGGCTGGAGTCTTCGGCGATGGGGAGGAACGCGGCGGGGCCCAGCGTGCCGCGCGTGGGGTGCGCCCACCGCACCAGCGCCTCCCACCCCGCCACCTCGTCGTCCTCCGCGCGGATGATGGGCTGGTAGCAGGTGCGGAGCTGGCCCCGCTCCAGCGCGCCGCGCAGCGCGTTCTCCGTCTCCAGCGCGCTGACGGCGATCTCGTGCATCGTCTCGTCGAAGACGGCGCAGCGCCCGCGCCCCTCCGCCTTGGCGTTGTACATCGCCAGGTCCGCGTCGCGCAGCACCTCCACCGGCGCGGTGTAGCCGGCGTCGATGCGCACGATCCCCACGCTGGCCGAGGTGATCACCTCCGCGCCGTGCAGCGTCACCGGCCTCTCGATGGCGTGGAGCACGCGGCCGCCCAGCGCAAGCAGCTCCCCCTCGCCCGGGCTCTCGTGGATCAGCACGGCGAACTCGTCGCCGCCCACGCGCGCCGCCATCCCCGCCGGGCCGATGGTCTGCTCCAGCCGCCGCGCCACCTCCACCAGCAGCAGGTCGCCGGCCGCGTGGCCCAGGCTGTCGTTGATGCGCTTGAAGCGGTCCAGGTCCAGGAAGAGCAGGGCGGACGAGTCCTGCGCCGCGTGCGCCACGGCGTGCGTCAGCCGGTCCACGAGCAGGGCGCGGTTGGCCAGCCCCGTGAGGCTGTCGTACATCGCGAGGCGCCGCAGGGCGTGCTCGGCGCGCCGCTTCTCCTTCCCCTCGCGAAGCTGCCGCGCGTGGTAGCGCCGCATCAGCGCGGCGGCGCCGGCCGCGGTGGCGAGCGCGATCAGCAGGCTGGCGAGCGACAGGATGGAGAGCCGCGCCAGCCGCTGGTCGAAGAGCAGCGCCTGCCGGTCGATGTAGGCCTGGAGGCGCCGCTTGATCTCGTGGTTCGCGCCCAGGTACGTTCGCTTGCTGCGCGCGTACGGGTCGCCCGAGACCAGGGCCTGCGCCCCAGGGGTGCGCCCCACCCGCACCAGGGCGAAGATCTGGTTCTCGATGCGGATGAGCGTGTCGGCGGATGCGGCGGCCTGGTGTACGGCGCGCGCGGCGCCAAGGCGCATGGCGCGCGCGGAGAGCTTCTCGAAGGTGGCTTTCACCTCCCTCTCGAAGGGGCGGTAGACGCCCTCCCACTCCGTGCTCCCCGTGGCCGCCGCCATCGACGCCGCCATGGTCAGCTCGGAGTCCAGGTACTCCAGCCGGTCCACCAGCCGCTGCAGCTGGAGGGTCTCGGTCTGCACCACCTCGTACGCGCGGCGGATCTCCAGGATGCTCCACGCAACCAGGAAGAAGAGAACGATCCCCACCGACGCGCTCCAGGCGAGCAGCCCGGCGGGCGAGAGGAGCGCCTCACGCCGCAGTCTGGTCGACAACCTTCCCCCTGGCATCCGGTGCCCGCCGCTACGGGTCAGCTCCTGCACCTGATGCAAGAAGCGCCACCATCCCCCGCGACTTCGGGACGTCCCGCGCCGCGCGTCCGGCACTCGCAGGCTCCCGGCGAGCGGGCTCGGCGTTCGGCCCGCCGCAGGCGGCGATAAGCGAGACGGCGGGCACAGCCGCGAGCAGGAGAAGGCGGTTCATGGGGATCGAGTTGCAAGGTGCCTGGTGCGGAACGAGGGCGAGCTCGGCTGTTCGGGCTCTAACGACTGCCAGAGACACTCGCCTCCCATACCAGGCCACTCCAAGGCGGAGTGGCTACGCGGGCCCGGCGCATGCCACCTCGCGGCCCCGCGCAGGAAAATCAGTGCTGCACCGGCACGGCGGTATCCAGCGCCACCGGATCCCCTGGCGATCATCTCGGTCGGGCCCACCACGCCTCTATACGAATTGCCGATCCAGGCGCGCAGCCGGTGAGGTGACACCCGGGACGATGTCCGGGGAAAGCAAGGCGCGTCCGGCGACACACAAGGGATACGTTCCCGGTTCCGATCTGGAGCGCCGTGCGAGGATGGGCTGTTGGTGTGTGGATTAAGCTCGCGGCACGAGAAAGTTGGCGCTAGCGGGGATCGACCTGCGGATGCCCAGCCGATCCTGTCCTGAGCGTTGCTGACGTGAATCACGTCCGCCGGGCCCTGGACGGAACGTAAGTAGCCGCCCCGGCGCTACGTTCCTGGCGAGCACCCGAGGATCTTGAGGTTGGGACGTAACCCACTGACTCCGCGGGCGTGTTTCCGGCACATTCTGCGCGGAAGCACGCCCGCCGCCGTTAGAGTGCGGGCGGCAGCGGGGGCAGCGGGATCGGCGCAAGCGTGGTGCCGCGCGCCGGACGGGCGAGCGAGCCCGGCTGCGCCGGCGGGATCGTGCGCAGGTCCTGGATCAGCCGCAGCACCGTGGTCCCGCCGAAGGCATCGCGCTGGCGCTCCCGCGTTCGCGTCGGCGCGCCGGGGATGCCGCCCGCCGCGGGGAAGTTCTCCCAGCGGTACGAGCCGGGGGGCTGCCCGTCCGGGTGCAGGAGGCGGCGGTTGAAGAGGACGCTGCGCTGGAAGGGCGGAACCGAGCGCACGCCGCCGGGCTGCGCCGCGTTCAAGGGCGCCCAATATGATGCGCACCCCGCGCCGCTCTCCTCGTATCCCTCGACGGCGCCGTTCACCCGCAGCGCGGCCCGGCTCCAGTCGCCCGCGACGGCCGGAATCCCCTCCCACGAGCCTCCGAAGTACGCGCCGCCGGTCGTGCGGCAGTAACCCGTCCGCAGCACGGCAAAGACGGTCACGCTGCTCCGCGCCTGCACGGGCGCCACGCGCGCGGCGGGGTCGTTCTCGCCCGGCGCCACGTCCCAGCGGAACGACTCGCGGAGCTGCGCCTGCGTCTCGCCGGGCATCACCGTGACGCGCGGCGCGGAGATCATCGCGGGGCGCGGGTTCGCCACGTTGAAGCTCCCCCAGATCACCACCGGGATCTCGGAGACCAGCGTCAGCGGCCCGTTCAGGGTGGCCGCATCGCGGATCAGCACCACCTCGGCCGAGGGATCGGCACCCGGCGCCTGGCCCGTCGCGCGGCGCACCACGAGCACCCCGCCGTGAATGGAATCCAGCCGCGAGCCCTCCACGACGAAGCCGTATGCGTTCGTCGGACAGCGGAAGGTGCGGTACGGCCTCCCCGCGAGCGCCGATGCGTCGCACGCGCCCTCCCGGCGGAAGTCGGGGAAGAGCCCCTTCCAGATCCGCCCCGGCTGCACCGGATCGCCGGCCGCGAGACCGGTGGGTTGGGGGCCGGTGAAGGGCCACGGGACATAGCGGATGGCCGGCGCCGCGGCCACGTGCCCGCACCCGCTGGCGTATGCCTCGCCGCAGGTGACGGTGAAGGCGCCGTCCGCCCCGGAATGCGTGCGGCGCAGGGTGATGGCCGGCCGGAAGCTCCCCCGTCCGAAGCACGCGCCCTGGAAGTCGGGGCACTCCCCGCTCCCGGCGAGCGACGCCGTCTGCATCCGCCCCGGCGACACGATTCCGCCGATCGCCGGGCCGATGCGCACGCGGCCCTGCCACGGCGCCAGCATCGCGCCGGGATCCGCCTCGGCCGCGGCGCGCGCGAGGCTCGCCAGCGCGGGCGCGCCCGCGGGGTAGCCCGTCCCCACCACGACGTGCTCCGGCGCCGCGGCCGAGATCCCGTCGCGCGCCTCGATCCCGCCCACGTAGCGCACCAGGTATCCACCCGCGCCGAAGTAGGCGGTGCCGTCCACGCGCACCGGCCCGCCCACCAGCCCGCCGGGGCCGCCCCCCACGATCTCCGCGTCGCCCCGCGTGTAGAGCGCGTGCTGGTGCGGTGCCACGATGGACACGGCCAGGCGCCGCGTGGCCATCCGCCGCCCCTCGCGCGGGCCGCGCGCCGTGGCGTACACCTCCAGCTCCACCGTGCGCGCCGCCACGCTCCCCCCCACGTCCGGGAGCGCATCCCACGACACGCGGGGCTGGTGGGTCCACGCATCCAGGACGCGCTCGTCGTGCGGAATCACCTCCCACCCCCGCACGTCCACGATCCGCACACCCGAGTGGACGGTGTCGAGCAGGACGGTGGCGCCCGTGGTCTGCAGCCCTGGCGGAAGCTGCAGCGCGCCTAAATCGGCCGCGCTCACGTTTCCCAGCCGCCGGGCGACCAGGGCGCGGAGCTGATCGGTCAGCGCCTCCACGGCGCTCGTGGCGGCGATCTCGGTGCGCGACAGCTCGGCGCGGGCGTACAGCTCGCGCTCCGCCATGCGCGCCACGAGCTGCGTGGCGCTGATCACGACCCCCAGCACCACGATGAACCCCAGCACCCAGAGCAGCGCGCTCCCCCGCTCGCGATTCACCATCCGCCCTCGCTCCCGCCCCGGGTGGCGCCGTTGGCCGCCACCACCACCACGTACGGCACCTCCGCGACGCCGCCGTCCGCCCGCGTCGTCGGCACGGTAAAGCGCACCCGCACCGCGCCGACATCGTGGTACCCGCGCCGGAACGCGAAGCCGGGCTCCCCGGACGCGGCCGGCGCGTACACGTAATTGGGGTTCGACGTGGAGTGTTCCAGCGCCGCGCCGTCCACCCCCACGCCGCGCGTCCAGGCCGTCTCGCCCGCGTGCAGCGTCTCCACCTCCAACGCGGACACGGGCCCGCCCACCGGCACCGCGCGCGTCCACGCCCCGGCATCATCCAGCCCCGTCTGCCGCACCAGCAGCGGGACGCTCCGTGCCCCTGCGCGCGCGACGAAGAACCGCGACGGCGTCACCCGCTGCGCCCGCACGCGCGGCGTGAGCGCCGCGCCCGACTGCGCGGGGTACGTGCTCGCCGGAAAGCCGAGCGCGAGCTCCGCCACGGGCACCTCCGTATACGCGGACACCGTCCCGCGCACCTCGCAGCGCCAGTTCCGGCGCGTCGCGGGCACCGCCGTCCGCACCTCCGCGCAGCGCGACCCATCCGCATAGTACGTCTGCTCGCATGGCCCGCTCCTCGGGGAGCCAGGCGCGCCGGGCGGGTAGAACACGGACCCGGTGACCACCTCCGCGTCTGCCGCGGCTTCGTCCGCGAAGGTGGGACACGCGACTTCCTCCGCGCAGTCGGCGCCGCAGGGTGCGTGGGTCGCGCGCGGGCCCGCCGTCACGTGGTAGACGCGGGCGCCCATGGCCGGGGCGCTCACCAGGACCGCATCCCCCTGCTTGAGCACGCCCGTGTGGTCGCCCACCAGGTGAACGCACGCCCCGCCCCCCGCGCAGGGCCGGGTGGAGACGGTCATCGGCGTGCCATCCGCGCGCAGCAGCAGGAGCGTGTCGCTCTCCGCGACCCCAACGTGCACCGGGCCCGCGTTGGGCGCCGCCAGCGTACCCGCCGTCGCCTGCCGAATCGCATCCCGCAGCACCCGCTCGACGGACGCGACAGCCGCGCCGCGGTCCGCGTCCTCCATGCTCCGCACCTGTCCGCGCGTGACGGACTCCGCCACGGACCACACTCCGGTCGCGATCACAGCCGTGATCACCAGCACCCCCAGCAGCTCGATCAGCGTGAACCCCGCACGTCGCTCGCGGTTCATACGGCGTAAGGTTGCATGTGAATCCCGATGCTGCGCACGTGAATGCCCCTGTGTCCTTGTAGGGGCGCGATTTATCGCGCCCTCCCCTGCGGCTGCCTCGACCCGTCCGAAGCGCACTCCAGTCCCCTACGAGCACACCCATATGTCCCGCCCCCCTGAAGGTCTCGCGCGTATCCCGCACCAATCCTGGTCGCCCGATTGATCCCGCTCCCCGGAGTCCGCGCTCCGCGAGCGTGCGTCACGCCGGATGGTACGGGCAGACACGTGGGTCTGCCCCGACGGGTTGGTTCCGATGCGGCAGCCGTCGAGCGTGCCGAAAGGGTGGGCGCGATGAATCGCGCCCCTACATACGACCCGGAGCTCACGTCGTGGAGCCCAGCCGGCCGGACCGCGGCGAGCGGGCCGGGCAAGCGGAACGGGGCGCGTGGCATCAGGCACCGGGGGCCAGGCCGGTGCCATGGCGGTCGCGGGGCCAGAGGGTGAGCGTCTGGACCAGCGCGGCCGTGGTGTCGGCGGTGTAGCGCGACGGGTAGACGATGCGCACGGTGAACTCCGCGAGGGGGGAGGCGCCGGAGGCGCACCCCGCTTGCTCGCCAGGAGCCGTCGCGTTGTCGCGGACCTCGTCGCCGCCGAGGCAGCGGATTCGGCGCTCGATGGACACCGCCTGCGTGCCGGGGCCGGCGGCGGCGACGCGATTGCCCGCGCGGTCCGTTTGGAAAGTGAGGGGAAACGCGTCCGCCAGGGGATCGGAAGCGCGGAGGCGCTGCACCTCGTTCCGCAGGGTGCGGTGCGCCACCAGCCGCGCCGCGCGGTCCGAATCCGCCCGCGTGCTGTCCGCGGACTGCTGCAGCAGCATCAGCAGCGCGACCCCCAGCAGCGCCAGCGCCAGGGTCAGCTCGAAAAGGGTGAAGCCGGATGTGGAGCGACGGCGCTCGAGACGCGTCATCGCGGCGCCTCCGTGCTCCAGGTGCTCGTGCCGGGGAGGTATCGGTACAGATGGGCGATTCCATCCGGCGTCAGCACGACGGCGGCTACGGCGGAGGGGTCTCGCGCGTGTGTAAGGTAGTAGGTGAGGGCGCCGCGAGTGCCCACGGCGCACCCGCCGCCCGCGGGGCAGCGCACCAGTCGGGGAACGCCGGCCGTCGAGTCTCCCAGCGGACCCGACACGGCGCTCCCCGCGCCCCACTGCGTCCCCGCGCCGAGCGGCGTCCACTCGCGGCCGGCGACCTCCGTCTCAGGCACGCCGGCGGTATCCGGCGCGGCGAGAAACCGGCCGCGTGAGTCGCCCGCGAACGACGCGTCGGCCAGCAGGAGCGCGTCGCCGCCGCGTGCTTCGGCGCGCGACACGGCTTCGGTGATGCGCGCGCGGAGCTGCTGCGCCTGGTGGTAGACGAGGCGGTGCGGGTTCTCGCGGTTGGAGGCCAGCGCCACAGAAGTCAGGGCGACGAGGACGAGCGCCACCACCATTGCCTCGATCATCGTGAATCCGGCGCGCGGGTCCCGCGGAGGAGGGGCATTCATAAGGCGGCCGGCGAGGGTTCGTGAACCAGAGTGGCACATCCGCGGTATCTATTACTAGATACCCCGGATGGCGAAGTCCGGTTTCCGAAACGGGAAAACACCCCTCACCCGAGCCGCCGTGTTCACACTCCGCTCCCTCCTCCCCGCCCGCCGCGGCCCGCGCCACCCCTCCGTATGCGTGGGAGTGGACGTGGGCGAGCGCCGCACCAAGCTGGCAGGCGTCACCCGCGACGGCACGGGCGTGTGCGTGACGCACGCCGCCGACGAGCCGACCCCCGCCGGCCTCTTCCGCGACCGCCGCATCGCCGATGCAAACGCAGCCGGTGCCTTCCTCGCGAGCCTGGTGCGCGCGCAGGGGCTGGCCGGCGCCCCCGCCGCGCTGGCGGTCGCGCCCGGCGACGCGCGCGTGCAGCGCCAGCAGCTCCCGCGCATGGACGAGGCGGCCTTGCGCGGCGCGGTCGAGGCCGATCCCGCGCTCCGCCTCGGCGGCATGGAAACGGTCGCCGCCCGCTACGCCTTCGCGGAGGTGGAAGCGCACGATCCCACGCTCGTCACTCTCCTGGCCGTCTCCGCGCGCGAAGAGACCATCCGCGTGCTGCAGAGCATGGCCGGGGGAGCGGGGCTCGCCGCCGGGCTGGTGACGGCCGCCCCGGTGGCGCTCGCGAACGCGTGGGCGGCGACGCACCTCGAACGGGTGGCGGCGGGAGCGCGCTCGGTGCTCCTCCACGGCGGATTCGGAGGGCTGCTGATCGCCGTGCTGGACGGCGGCGTTCCCGTCACCGCGTACGAGGCCAGCCTGGGCGTCGGCTACCTGGCCGAGCGCACGGGCGGCGAGGGACTCCTCTTCGCCCCCGGGGCCGCGGACGAGCGCGTGATGGAGGAATGGGTACGGCGCGTGGCGGGTGATGCGCGGCGCGCGGCGGGCGCCGCCTCGGCCGGGCACGGGGTGCTGGGGGATGCGGATGGGAGCGGCGCCGTGTGGATCTCCGGCGGGATCGCGCGGCTTCCGGGAGTCGTGGAGCGCTTCCGCGCCGCGCTGGGAGTGCGGGTACACCTGTTCGACCCGCTCGCCGCCTTCCCCAGCGCCACGGACGGCCCGCTCCCCTTCGCGCCGCCGCTGGCCGTGGCCGCGGGGCTGGCGCTGGAGATGCTGTCGCTCGATCCGGTGCTCCCATGATCCACATCGACCTGCGCATCGAGGGCGCGGAGCGCACGGACCAGCCCGCCACCCCGCGAGCGGCCACACGCGATCCCCTCCTGATCGCCGTGCTCCTGGCCGCGCTCGCGGCGTTCGGGAGCGTACGCGTGGCCGACGCCCGCCTCGCCGCGCGGGAGGCCCGGGTGGAGGAGGAGACCGCCACGGCCACGCGCAACGCGGCGCGGCTGAGCGGGTCGCTGGAGCGGGTGGCGGCGCTCACGCGCGAGCAGGCGCGCCTGGCGGCGACCGTGAGCGCCATCCGCGCGCTGGACCCGGACCGCTTCGCGTGGGTGCGGCTGATGGACCGCGTGGGGAGCGCCGTCCCGGAGAACGTGTGGGTCGACGGGATGGAGATGACCTCGCGGGACAGCGCGGGGTTCCGCGTGACGGGGTACGCGCCCTCGGTGGAGCTGGCCGCAGCCTTCCGCCGCCGCCTCGCCACAGGGGTGCGCAGCGCCGAGCTGGGCGGCACCACCAGCACGCGGATCGCCTCCTTTCCCGTGGTGCGATACGAGCTCACCGGGACCATGGGCGGCGCAGCGGAGCCCGCGCCATGAGCCCCGCCCTGCGCGCGCGGCTCGCACTTGGAGTGCTGCTGGCGACGTTGATCCTCACCGGCCACTGGTTCCTGAAGAGCTATCGTCCGCGCACCGCCGCCCTGGCAGCGCGTGAAGCGGCGCTGGACAAGATCCTCACCGCCAACCGTGACGCCCGCGCGCGCGAGATGGCGCTGGGCGCCGACAGCATGGAAGCGCTCCGCCGCCGCTGGCGCGCGGAGGCGGACGGGCTCGCGGCGCGCGTTCCCCCGCAGGGTGGAAGCGCGCAGCCTTTCGTGGACGCCCTCTCCACGGCGGCGCGCAGGCTGAGTGTGCGCGTGCACAACTACCAGCCGCTGCAGTCCGCCGCCGAAGGGCAGTTCCAGGTGGACGGGCTGCGGGTGCTGGTGGCAGGGCGCTACCACGACGTGGGTGCCCTGATGGCCGAGCTTCTCTCGCACCCGCGCCTCACGCAGTTGCGCGGGGTGAGGATGGCCGTCGTCCCGGACTCGCTGATGGCCGCCTCCACCGAGGAGCCCCGGCCCGGTGCCGCCCTCCCGGCGGATTCCGCGCTCCTGATCCCCGCCGGCGAAACGCCGTTCAGCGTGGTCGCCGCCTTTTCGCTCCACTGGTTCTCGCTGGAGGCGCCCCGCGCACCCGGCGGGACGGTGGGCGTCCCCCTCGATCCCACCCCCTGATGCGCACCGCACTGCTCCTCGCGGCCCTGGCCGCGCTCGCCGCCACGCACCTGCACGCCCAGACCGCGCGCGCCTGGAGCTACCCGCGCGCCCCCGACCGGCGCGACCCCGTGCTCCCGCCCGAAGCGCTGTACACGGGCGACGGCTTCCCCGAGCTGCGCGTGCACAGCATCGCGCACGACCCCGCCGACCCGCGCGACTCGCGCGCGCTGGTGGTGCTCACGGGCAAGCGCGGGGAACGCTCCGTGGTGCGCGCGGGAGACCGCGTGGGCCAGTACCGGGTGCTCGCGGTGCGGCGCAACTGCCTCGTGGCGCTGCAGAACGTCCTCGGCAGCGGCCGGCCCATCGTGCTCTGCCTTCCCCGCGCGGGCGAAGCGGCCCGTCCGTGATCCCTCCGCCCAAACACCTCATGCCTTCTGCCGTGCGCGCAGCCGCGCTCCTCCTGCTGGGCGCATGCGCCTCCGCGACGCCGCCCAGCGCGACCTTCGTCACGCTGGACCAGATGCGCGCCCGCGCCGCCGCGGACACCGCCATGCGCCCCGCGCAGCTACCCCGCGCCGCGCCTCGTGCCCCGGAGCCGCCGCGTGCCCCCGCCCGCGCCCGGCCCGCGCAGGAGAGGCCGCAGCGGGGCCGGTGGATCACTCCGCCGCCGGGCAGGGAGCCGCCCGTCGTGGACCTGTCCGTCTACGAGCGCCCGCTGGCCGACGTCCTCTCGCTGCTTTCGGCTCGCGCGGGAGTCGCCATCGTGCCGTCGGACGAGCGGGAGGTCCGCGAGAAGGTGGTCACGGCCGAGATCCCGGGGTACCCCTGGCACGTCGCGCTGGAGGCGCTGCTCTCCGCGCACGGCCTGCGCGCGGTGCAGGAGCCGTCTGGGATCATCAAGGTGGTGACCGAAGGGCGCGCGGAGGTGGAGCGCACCCCCATGCCGGTGCGCCTGCGCTACCTGTACGCCCGCGACTTCCTCCCCTCCCTGGTGCGGGTGGTGGCGGCGGGGGACAGCAGCGAGAACAGTGTGGAGCTGTTCGGGGACGCGGAAAACAGCCGCGACCTGATCGTCTACGCCTCGCCGGACCGGCTGGACAAGGTACGCGCGCTGGTGGACTCCATGGACCGCCGCCCGGCGACCATCACGGTGGAGGCGCGGCTGGTGAGCGTGAACCGCTCGCGCCTGCGCAAGCTGGGGTTCAGCTACTCGTTCGTCCCCCTGCGCACGGACAGCGCGGGGCGGCTCACGACGGGCGTGGACGTCCGCCAGCAGCCTCCCCGAGGGGGCTTCACCAGCGAGGGAGGGCCCGCCTTCCGCGTCCTGCGCCGCCTGGCCGGGCTGGGCACCGTGCGCCTGGACGCCTTCGTGGACGCGCTGGATGACAACGGGATCGCGGAAACGGAGACGACGCCCATCATCACCGCCACCTCCGGCCGCACCTCCGAGATCCTGGTGGGCGACCAGATCATCCTCCCCAACCCGGGCTACGGCGTGTTCGCCGGCTTCGGCGGAGGGACGGCGCCTTTTCAGAACGGCGGCGCCCCTCCGCAGGGCGGCTCCGCCGGAGCTCCCGTGGGCACGCAGCTCGGCGGGAGCGCTGGCGGGTTCAGCCAGTTCGAGACGGGAACGCGCCTCAAAGTCACCCCCCACTTCCTGGGCGACGACATGGTGCGCGTGAACATCGAGCTGATCCGCGACGGCGGGCAGCTCGACCCCGGCGGCCGCACCATCACGGGCGGCAAGCAGTCGGCCTTCACCGAGGTCACCGTCCGCAACGACGAGCCCATCGTCATCGGCGGCCTGACGGTGAACGGCCGCTCGCAGACCACCAGCGGCCTCCCCCTCCTCTCACAGCTCCCGGTCGTGGGCCGCGCCTTCCGCAACGAGGCCACGAGCGAGAACCACAACGACCTCGTGATCATCATCACCCCTCACCTGCACCCCGATCGCTGATGTGCATGATTTGGGGGAAGGGATTGAAGATGTATAGTCGGGATTGAAGTTGAATAATGTGGATCGAAGTTGAATAACCCCTGGCGGTCAGATCAGGCGACCCGCTGGGGGGAGCTGTCGGGTCCATCTGGGGAAAGCACCGCCGTCCGCATCGGATACAGTGGGGGACCTGGAATCGGGGGGCCGACGGTGAGATGGCGATACTGACCCTCTCCTTGAAATCGGCGGAGAGCGCCTCGGCGAGGTGGACCCGGTGGGTGAGCTCGTCGTACGCCCCTTCGCGCTGCCGACGCCGGATCTGATCCGCGATCCTCCGGCCGTCTTCGGCGACGGCGTAGAAGCGTGCTACGTACGCCGCCAGGCTGTCCACCACAGCGCGCCGGACCTCTTGGTGTGAGCGCTGCGGGCGCGGCGGCGGCGGCCGGTGCCCGCGGCTGCTGGGCCGGGAGAGGGAGCACGGCGCCGAACCGCGAGCACGACGTTGGTGCAGCGCGGCGGAGCCAGCGAGAGACTTAGCTCCCGATGATCGGTTGCATTTTCTCGTTCCTGTTATGTGACGATGGTCGACGACTGGGACGATTACGCCAGAAGATCTCTCGCACCCGGCGGTCAGCAGGACGATGCTGCATAGGGAACAACGGACCTGGCCAACTTGCAGCGATTTCCGCCTGGGCTCATCGGCAGCGGCGGCGCGAAGTAAGCCGGTCGCGATTTCATGGCGGCCGTTTCCCGGTTGCGAGTTCGAGGAGTGTGGACATTCGGGTGACCGACGACTCGACACGGTCCAGGAGCGAGCGCTTATTACTACGTTATGTAGCATAAACGGGCACGAGCAATCCGCTGCCCGGAGTCGGTCTGCGGTTGCTGCTGGGGCGGCGGCCGGACGAACTCGCGCAGACGCCGGCGTGCTGGACGCGCACGTCGGAGGCGTGATAGGTCCAGAGGAACAGGGGGGCCCACAGCAACGCCGCGGCGGTCAGCGTCCGGCGCGCCGCGGTGAGCCATACGCGGCGCGGCGCGGGCCGATAATCGGCCAGGCGGCGGACCCTCTCCTGGACGCTCGGACCGGGCCGGAGCAGGGGGTGGGCACGGACAAAACGCGCCCCCTGCCGGCGGGGGAGCGCTCTTTGGAGGCGCCACACCTGTACCAGCGAAGCGGCAGCGGGTTCTGCAGCACGTCCACCACATCGTCGTCGCAGGAGAGCTCGCGCCGGAAGACCGCCCTCGGCCAGGCTGCAGCTCGGCCACGCCTACCGCGAATCGGGATGGCTCCGCGGGAGTGGCGAGCGCTCCGCCGCATCCCGTGCGTAAAGAGCACGGTAGAACTCCCGATCCTCACGGAGCTGCGCGACATCCTCCTGAAGGCCCGCCAGGATCTCCTCCGCGCGTGAAGAATGGGCTTCGAGTGCCGGAGGCTGGTTCCGTCCCCCCGCCTCGCCCTTGGCGGCACGGCCCCACAGCATCAAGCCGGCGACGCCTGACGCAACGGCCGGTGCGAACAGCAGAGCACCTTCCCCAGGACCAAACGCCCCCGCGGCGAAGAACATGAACGCGGATGATGCTTGCAGAAAAGCGGCAATGGGCTTGTCCATAAGAGGTATCTCAGAATGGGGTGAAGGATTCCGGGTCGAGGTGCGGTGGGCGCCGGGCCGTACCGGCGCTCTGGACGACTGTCCCTACCCAGCTCCGTTTCGAATCGGGACGCGCAGCCTCTCGCAAAGGGGTCAGCTCTCACGGCCGAGAGACGGCCTCAACGGACCACCGCACCGACGTTGCACCGTGTGAGGGCCCTGGCCACCAACCCCCATCGTCATCTGATCAGAGCGCCTCCAGCCCTGACTTTTTGCGAAGTTGCACGCCAGAACTCTGCGGACTCGGTGGCCGCGTCTGATCCGGAGAGCAGCCGGCTCATCCCTCCAGCGTTTTCAGCAAGTGGGCGGGGCGGCCAGGCGCGAGGGGGGCGATCTCCCGCTCTCGGGTGGAGAGATCGACGGCTTCAAATTTCTGCTTCACGCCTGAAACCCGGTGGGGGACGATCAGCCGCCAGTTCACCAGCGAGCTGGCCGATGCCGAGATCCGCGGCACCTACTCCTGCCCCGCCCACACCGGGCGCTACTACTCCTGCCAGGCGGTCCGCTTCACCCCCTCAGATCGCCTCAGTCGTATCGGAGCGCCCGCATCGGGTCGATGCGCGAGGCACGGAGGGCCGGGATGTAGCCGGCGCCAAAGGCGACGATCGCCAGGACGCCGGCGGCGGCGATCACGACCAGCGGGTCTTTGCCCTGAAGGCCGAAGAGCAGCGATCCCGCCGCCGTTCCGACTCCCAGTCCCGCGAGCACCCCGATTACCCCACCCACCAGCATCATCTTTCCGACCTGCCCCAGAACCATCCCCCGCACCCTCGCGGCGTCGGCGCCGAGTGCCATGCGGACGCCGATCTCCCGTGTGCGCTGGGCGACCGTGTACGCCAGCACTCCGTAAAGCCCGACCGCAGCGAGCAGCGTGGCCAGCAGTGCGAAAGCCGCCGATAGCGTGCTGATCAGCCGGTCCGCGAACATCATTTCACGCACCTGCTGCTGCAGCGTCTTGAGGTTCTCCACCGGGAGATTTGGATCGAGGCCACTGATCACGCCGGGGACGCTCCGCAGGATCTGCCGGGGGTCCGAGACCGTGCGTACGTAGAAGGTCATCGCGCCCAGCCTCTCGTCCTGGAGATATGGCGTGAAGAAGAGCGGCGGCACCGGCTCCTTCACGTCGTTGTATTTCGCGTCCTGCACCAGACCCACGATCTGGACGTCCAGGTCGTCGTCTCCGTCCACGCCGATCCACTTGCCGACCGCGTCGCGCCCCAGGTTGAACTTCTTGGCGAACGCCTCGTTCACGATCGCCACCTTTTGCGTGTTGAGCGCGTCACCCCTGGTGAACTCCCGGCCCGCCACGATGGGAACACCCAGGGCGCGGAAGTAGCCCGCGCCGATCCGGTTCAGGAGGGAATTGGAGTCGGTCTCCGGCCCCCGCTCGAATCCTTCCACGGCCACGCCGGTGCCCAAGCCACCCCCGGCGAGGATCGGGATCAAGCTGGCGGTCACGGCGCTCACGCCCGGCAGCGCGGCGAGCTCCTCCTCCACCCGGCCGAACAGGATCTTGGCCCGCACGGGCGTATACCCGTTCAGCTCCGGCGAGATGCCGAAGGTGACCACGTTCTCGACCCGCACGCCGAGATCCACCCGGCTGATGTTGAGCAGGCTCTTGAGGAAGAGGCCGGCGGAGATGAGGAGCGTCATCGAGAGGGCGATCTGGGCGATGACGAGCGTGGTGCGGAAGCGCGCGGCCGCCCTCGCGCCGGCAATCTGACCCGTGTTCGCCCGGATGGTCGTCATCAGGTCCGGACGGGTGCTGTGGAGAGCCGGGAACATCCCGAAGATCAGCCCGGTGCCGATAGCCAGCACCCCGGCGAAGACCACGACCTGCGGGCTCAGCTCGAGCTGCAGCGCGGCGTTGCCTTCGGGCGGGAGGATGGACGAGATGACGGCCAGCGTCCATTTCGCGACCAGCAGGCTGGCGATGCCGCCGAGCACCGCCAGCACGAGCGACTCCGTGAGGAGCTGACTCAGCACCTGCCGGCGAGTCGCGCCGAGGGACAGCCTAACGGCCACCTCCATGCCGCGGCTCGCGCCGCGGGCCAGCAGGAGGTTGGCGATGTTCGCGCAGGCGATGAGCAGCACGACGCCGGTGATCGCGAAGAGGAGGATGAGCGGCATGCGAGCCTCCCCATGGGCGGAACTCTGCCCTCGCTCGCCAGGCTCCAGCACGACCTCCTTCGAGCGGAAGTTCGCCAGTACCTGCTCCGGCATCCCCTGCTGCAGCGGCGCCTCGACCTCCTTCAGGATCGGTCGGTAGACGCGGTTCACCGCGGTCTCGGCCCTCTCCATGCTGACGCCGGGCTTCAGCCTCGCGAAGAGGTACGCCCAGTAGCTCCGCCGGTTGTCGAACCCGTCGATTCCGGGCGAGACCTCCGCGCGCATGCTGATGGGTACGAACACGTTGGGAAGGCCGCCGAGGGTGGTGCCATTGAACCCTTCCGGGGCCACCCCGACGACGGTCATCGTCTGCCCGTTCACCACGATCGTCTTGTCGATGACGTCCGGGTCCGAGCCGAGTCGCGACTCCCAGTAGCTGTGACTGAGGACCGCCACGTAGTGCCCGCCGATCGTCTGGTCGTCCGCTGGGCTGAGCAGTCGCCCAAGGGCCGGCCGCAGGCCGAGCACCGGGAAGTAGGATCCCGACACCAGCATCCCCTCCGCGTTCAGAGTCTGCCCCTGATAGGCGAGGTTGGCGTCGAAGAGCCGGTGAGCCGCGATCCCGCTGAAGCCCATCTGCGCCGCCTCCAGGTCCCGGAACATCGGGTAGCTGAAGACCGCGTCGCAGTCCCCGGCCAGGTTGCACGCGGTGGAGCCGTACTTCGGCCCCGGTGCCAGCAGGTTCACCAGACGACCCGGCTCATGCACGGGGAGCGGCCGGAGGAGCATCTTGTCGAAGAGCGAGAAGATCGCCGCGTTCGCGCCGATCCCCAGCGCCAGCGATAGAATCGCTACCGCGGTGACGAAGGGGGTCTTGAAGAGGGTACGGAAGGCGTGCTTCAGGTTACGCATGCATCACCGGGGCGGCGGAGAGTAGGTACTACCGACGGCGGGACGATCTCGCTCTGGCACCCGGCAGTCAGCAGGGCCAGGTTACACAGCGGCAGGGCAACGTAAGTCAGGCTCGAGTTCATCTTGGCCTGTTCTCTCTTACGATTCGGGGGGTGTGGACATTCCTGACCTACGACCTGCTACTACGTTCCGTAGTATGGTAGCGCTGTGTCGGCGTCCCATCAAGGGGGCAGAGCAGACGCAACATGATCGAAGCATTAGGGTTCCTGCTCGTTCGCGGAGAGCTGCTCGTAGTGGATTGCTTCGCGGCTGGAACTCACGCGGGACGGACACGGCGCGGGGCGCACCCCGGCCCCAGCCGACCTGCTCACCCCTTCTCATCCGCCCGGCCGGGGGTACTACAGATCGTAGTACCCCCGGGCACGAGCAATCCTCTGCACAGGTCACCCTACCCATGCCGCTAGGGCTGCGGCCGGACGAACTCGCTCACGGCCTCGGCATGCTGGACGCGCACGTCGGAGGCGTGGTAGGCCCAGAGGAACAGCGACGTCCAGAGCAGCACCGCGGCGGTCAGCGCGCGGCGCGCCGCGGTGAACCACGCGCGGCGCGGGTCGGGCCGGTAGCCGATCAGGCGGCGGACCCGCTCCTCGACGCTCAGGCCGTTCCGGAGAAGGGGTTGGGCATGGATCAGGCGCGCCCCTCGCCGGCTGGAGAGCGCTTTCTGAAGGCGCCACACCTGCACCAGCGAAGCGGCGACCACCAGCGGGTTCTGCAGCACCTCCACCACGTGGTAGTCGCAGGAGAGCTCGCGCCGGAATACCGCCCTCGGCCAGGCGACGGACCGAAAGGTCCACAGCAGGGTGAGCACCGCCGCGACGATGAGGCCGGCGTGCGCGAAGCCGAGCTGCTGCTCCACCTGCGACAGCGCGTAGAGCGCCGCGACCTGCAGGACCAGCACGAAGGCGCCGATGGGCAGCAGGCTGCCGAGCAGGGCGCGCAGGTTGTCGCGCCTGCGCACGTGGACGAGCTCGTGCACCAGTACGGCGCGAAGCTCCTCCGCCCCCAGCGAGCGAACCAAGGCCGGGGCCAGGAAGACGGCGGGCCGGAAGCACCCCGTGGTGAACGCCAGCGGATCCTCGTCCGCGTGCCGGTGCAGCGGCGGCAGGCGCCTCAGCCCGACCAATTCTCCGGCCTCGCGGTAGAGCTCGTACAGCGCGGAGAACTCATCCCGGGCGTAGACCGGGGACCGGCGGCGCAAGCGTCGGTAGGCGACGCAGTGGGCCCAGATCCGCGCGCCCGGGGCCGCGCAGAGGAGCAGCGTAACCGCGCGGAGAAGGTCCACGGGCGCCCCGCAGGTGCCCGGGATGAACAGCAGGACATGCATGCCCTGGAGGAGACTGGCGTACGGCCCGAAGAACCACTCAAACATCGGAATCCTCTCGCTTCCTCTTCTCGTCGATCGCCTTCGCCAGGGCTTCCATCACCGCTTCGTCGCCCACGAGGTCGACGAACTGGCTCATCGCGGGGGCGGTGAAGTCGTCCAGGAGCTCGCTCAGCACCGTGCCGACCGTGCGCCGGGTAAACTCCTCCTTGCTCGCGACAGGCACATACAGGTACGCCGCGCCATCCTTCCGCTTCTCCAGCAGGCCCTTGTCCGCCAGTCGCGACATCACCGTCATCACGGTCGTGTACGCAAGCTCCCGGTCCGCCACGGTGAGTCGCTTGTGTACATCGTGGACCGTGGCCTGGCCGCGCGCCCAGATCGCCTCCATGACGTCTGCCTCGAGATCCCCGAGGATCTTGCGCAACCCCTTCTTCCGCGGATCGAACGTGAACTGGTACCGGTCCATTGGATCGGAGGGAAGACGGATGGTTACGACAGCTTGTAGTACGCTAGTGCTGTCGCGGCGCCCCGTCAAGGATCTTGGTGGGCCCGGATCCCGGGCAAATTCCTGCCGAGTCAGGTCCTCCGCCGCGAGTGCGAGGCTCCGCCGCCGTCCGGGAGACTCCCAATCACACCCGGCGGGAATGCCGGCCGGCCACGTGCGAAACCGGGGCCGTGCGGCGTGGTCGATTACCCCCGGCCGAGCCGAGAAAGGACCGCGCGCGCGGCGTGCTACGCCATGAGGCCACGCCGGATTCACCCGGCGGGTACACGTGCAGCCGCAGGTTCGCCGGATCGACTGCCGCGCGCAACGTCCACCCCTCACACCGCGCCTGGATGCGCGCGGCCTGCGCGGCGAACGCGCGGGCATCTGCCTCATCGGCGGTCGTCCGGGCGGCCACCGGCACGCCTGGCGCGAGATCCCGGCCACGCACTCCTCCTCGCCGATCCCACTCGCGCACCCTGAACGAGCGCTTCCGTTCCTTTCGCGCAACCGGCAAGACCAATTACCCGAATCCGTGAACCGGTCCCGGGAACCCGCGGTATCTAGTTGTAGACGCGGCTCCATTCCCGACCCCAACTCCCCGAGGTGCCATGATGCAGCACATCCTCCGTCGTACCGCGCGCCGGGCCCGGCGCGGCTTCACCATGATCGAGCTGATCGCCGTGGTCGCGGTGATCGCCATCCTCGTGGGCGTCGCGCAGATGAACTTCGGCCAGACCAAGGAAGACGCCTACCAGCGGGCCATGGAGAGCGACGCCAAGAACTTCATGACCGCGCAGGAGCAGCACTACAACCGCCACGACCGGTACATGGCCACCGTGCAGGCCGTGGGCACGGCGGCGACCGCCACCGCCGGCAGCTTCCGCCTCTCCGACGACGTGGGCATCCGGGTCACCGGCGTCACGCAGAGCGGCTACACCGCCGAGCTGGAGCACCGCAAGCTGAAGAAGATGAAGTGCGCCCTGAACTTCTCCACCACCAGCGGCGCGCGCGTGGTCTGCACCGGCGGCCTCCCGGAGTCGGGGTGGACGGAGACCGGGTACACGTTCCAGAACAGCTAGGCTCACACGGAGACACGGAGGCACAGAGAAAAAGCCGGTTCTCCGTGCCTCCGTGTCCCGGCGCGGGATTCTTTACAGGTCCAGGACGTCGATTCCCTGCTCGAACACCACGTCCAGGGGGATGCCGGCGCCGTTCACCCGGTCCAGGTCACGGCGGAGCTGCGGGTCCACTACGCCGTAGCGCTCCATGAAGGCGCGCACCGCCGCGTGGTCGCCGTTCCCCTGCATGCGCAGGATCTCGGTGGCGAGCGCGTCCATCGCCGCCTGCATCCTGGGCATGTCCACCCGGTACGTGCCCGTGGCGGGGTCGCGCACGAAGGCTCCGCGCTCTTCCAGGAAGTGGAAGGTGGCCATGTTGGCCCGGCCGTGCGCGGACGACGCGCCGAAGCGCACCGAGCGGAAGATCCCGGCCAGGAAGGTGACGTAGTTGTTCTGGATGGCGGCGCCGCTCATCTCGCCGCGGCGGGCGAGCTGGGTGACCATGTAGAGGCCCAGCACGTCGGCCTTCTCCTCTTCGAGCCCGCTGGCCTGCTCGCGCAGCGCCTCGCGCACGGTGCCACGGCCGTTCACGGTGTTCTTGATCCCCAGCCCGTGCGCCACCTCGTGGAACATGGTGTTCTCGAAGAAGGCGTCGAAGGTGACGTTGTTCACCTGGTCGGGGGCGATCAGCAGGCGCGCGATGGGGAGCATGATGGCGTCGAACTTGGCGCGCATCGCATTCTTGAGCTGCAGGCGGCGCGTGCCCTTGCGAAGCTGCACCTCCTCGTCGTTGGGGAGGTTGATGGCGATGGTCTTGGCGCCCGAGTTGGCCTGCCCCGCGTAGTACACGGCATCGTAGGCGTTCAGCTCGCTGTCCGTGCCCGGCGTTTCGCGCCTGTACTGCTCCGGCACCGGCAGCCCGCGCTGCAGCTCCGGGAGAAAGGCGGCGTAGCGCGCCAGGCGGCGGCTCCACGCCTGGTCCTTGACGAGCACGTACGCCTCGAAGGCGGCCTTGTAGCCGAAGAGGGCGTCCTCGTACGTCTCGATGGGCCCGATCACCACGTCCAGGTTGTTGTCCTTCATGTCCAGCCACGCCAGGTCACTGGACTGGTAGTTGTCGTCCAGGAGCGCCTGCGAGCGCAGCTCCAGGTAGCGGCGCAGCGACGCCTGCGGAGCCAGCCCCGCCGCCTGCCGCAGCAGCAGCGCCGCCCGCCGCAGGTTGGGGGCGTACGCCACGTGGAAGGGCACCGCCACCAGGCGCCCGTTCTCCCGGCGCACCAGCGTGTACAGGCTGCGCAGCGAGTCGGCCCGCGCGCCGCCGCCGGCCACCGCGGCCTCGAACTCCGCCTTGGTCATGTCGGCCGGGTAAAAGCGCGCGCCCTCCGGCTTGGCGCCCGCCCCGGGGACGAACGGCGCGTCGCCGCGCAGCCGGTCCCACGGTCCGTAGTTGATCTCGGCGAAGCGTCGCGTGTGCGGGTCGCGCAGCGACTGGAGGAGCGAGTCGCGGCTGCCGTACGCCTGCAGCCAGAAGAGCTCGTCCATCTCGCGCGAGGCCTGGATGAGCAGCGGGATCATCTGCCGCTCGGCCGGCGACAGGCCGCTCAGCTCCGCGGTGAGGCGCACCGGCTTGTACGCGCCGACCCGGAGCGCCATCGAGTCCTGCGTGGCGGGCGCTGCGGCCGGCGTCGGCGCGGCCGGTGCCGGGCTTGCCGCGGGGGCGGCCGGAGCGCAGGCCGCGAGGAGAACGATGGCCAGGATGGGCCGTGGAATGGTCATGGGTACTCGCATGATCGTGGGATGTGGGGGTGCGGCAGTTGAACCGCGAATCTCGCGCAGAGACACGGTGCAGCGGAGTTCCTCAGACCGCGAGCGCATCCACTTCGGCGCGCTCGGATTCGGTCATGCGCCAGGCGCATGCGGCGGCGTTGGCGTGGAGCTGGGCGGCGGAGGTGGCTCCCGCGATCACGGAGACGACCTCGCCGCGCGCCAGGAGCCAGGCGAAGGCAAGCTCCAGCAGCGTGTGCCCGCGCGCCTCGGCCCACTGCGCCAGCCGCTCCACGCGCTCCAGGTTCGCGTCCGAGAGTAGGTCGGCATAGCGCCCGCCGGTGGTGATGCGCGTGCCCTGCGGCGGCGGGGTGCCGCGGCGGTACTTGCCGGTGAGCAGCCCGCTGGCCAGGGGGAAGTAGGGGATGAAGCCCAGCCCCTGCCGCCGGCACTCGTCCAGCACGCCCTCCTCCGGGTCGCGGTGGAAGAGCGAGTACTCGTTCTGCACGCTTAGGAAGCGGGCGCCGGGGGCGGCGTCGCGGGCTTCGCGAAGCTGATCCACCGAGAAGTTGCTGCACCCGATCTCGACCACCTTTCCGGCGCGCACCAGCTCGTCGAGGGCACCCAGCGTCTCCGCGACGGGCACGGAGGGGTCGGGCGTGTGGAGCTGGTAGAGGTCGATGCGGTCGGTGCCCAGGCGGCGCAGGCTGTCCTCCACGGCGCGGCGGATGTAGTCCGGGTGCGCGCCGTGGCGCTCCTCGTCCATCTTCATCCCGAACTTTGTGGCGAGCACCACCTCGCCGCGGCGCGGCCCCAGGGCGCGCCCCACGTACTCCTCGCTCTGGCCCTTGCCGTAGATGTCCGCCGTGTCGAAGAAGTTGACCCCGGCGTCCAGCGCGGCGTGCACCACCTCGCGCGTCGTCTCCGCGTCCACGCGCGGCCCGAAGTTGTTGCAGCCGAGCCCCACCACCGATACGGCCAGCGAGCCGATGCTTCGTGTGTCCACGTGCCTCTCCAGGTGCGGGATGCCGATGCGAGCGGGACGGTCGCTGCATGGCCGGGGCCAGCTATACGCCGCGCAGGTGGTTGTGGATGAACTGGACGACCATCGCCCCCTCGCCCACGGCCGCGCCCACGCGCTTAACCGAGCCGGAGCGCACGTCGCCGGCAACGAACACGACGGGGACGCTGGTCTCCAGCAGGTAGCGAGGGCGGTCGAGCCGCCAATCCACCTTGCCGTCCAGCGCCGAGCCGGCCAGCACGAACCCCTTGTCGTCGCGCTGCACCACGCCCTCAAGTGTCCTGGCAGGTGGATGTGGATCAGGTGACGCGGAGGATGGCCGCGACCGCGCCGGAGAAGCGCTCCCAGCTCTCCAGCTGCTCGGAAAGGTGGCTGCGCCCCGCCGTCGTTACCGAGTAAACCTTGGTGCGGCGCCCGCTCTCCGACTTTTCCCACGTGGCGCGCAGCAGTCCGCGCTGCTCCAGGCGGTACAGCGCCGGGTAGAGCGAGCCCGCATTCACGTTCAGCACGTCGTTGGAGATGGCCTGGATGCGCAGCGTCAGGTCGTACCCGTTCGTCGGCTCCGCCCGCAGCAGCTGGAGGACGATCAGCTCCAGCGTACCGGCGAGAAAGGAAGTGTTGCTCATCTGGCCTCTGCACTAGACAGTCAAGTGGTTTCGTGTACGATGAGCCCCCACCACTAGGGTGTCAAGTGGAATCGTATAGTGGGAGGGAGATGAAGACGTCCGGGGGACAGCCAGCGTTCGCCAGGTGAGCAAATGGATCGCCGTTAGAGCGTTTGGAGCCAACGGGTTGCACATCTTCTGCGGGGCAGTTGCGCACGTGATGCTTCTCGCTCTTATTCACCGCGGGGCGAGCGTCCGGCACACGTGGAGGGGCTCTGGTGAGAGAGATGTTCCTGTGGCCGCCCGTGCTGTGGGCGGCGCGAATGCTGCTGCTGGTCCTCATGGGTGGATCGGCGTGGATCTGCGCTCTCCTGCTGCTGCCGTTCCTGCGCTGGGTGCACATCAAGCAGCTCGCGCGAGGCAAGCTCCCGGTGGTCACGGAGGTAGGCGGCTCCGCCGAAGTGCTCGGCCAGAAGCTCGCGGCGAACGCCGTTCTGGACCGCCCCCTCCCCCATTCCGCAGACGCCGAACAGGAACGGGGCTTGCTCGCTTTCGACACGCGTTTGTCCACGCTGGAACAGGCGCAGCAGGAGCTGCGCGACGAGACAGCCCGCATGGTCGAGTTACTGAAGGTCGAAGCTGATCAACGGAGGGAAGATCGATGAACCAGGAGACGCGCGATGAGTTGGACGCCATCATCGCACGCATCAGGAATTCCGGACCCGATATGATCGCCATCGCGGAGTCGCGGGGGCGCCTCCACGAGATCATCCGAAGGAACGAGGAGCTCCGGGCGCTTCAGCGGGACATCTATATCGCCACCCAGGCACAGATCGCCGCGCAGGACGCCAGGAGAAGGCGGACGCTGTTCGAGCGCGTGTGCAACTGGCTGGACGTACCGGTTCCCTGACCGGCGGCTTCACCCGGCCGCACAGAGATGAAGTCTCTGTGCCTCTGTGTCTCTGTGTGAGATGCCGTTATCTATTGGAACCCTCGCAACCGTCCCCAGGAGAGAGAGCCCATGCCACGCGAGCGCACCTACGACGATGAGGAAATCCGCGAGATCTTCGCCGTGGCGGCGCGGAAGGGGCTGACGGACCCCCGGCCGGAGGGGGGCTCGCAGGGGCTCACCCTGGTGGAGCTCCAGGACATCGGGCGCGAGGCCGGGCTGGACGGGGCCGAGGTGGCCCGTGCCGCGGCGGCCCTGGAAGCGCGCGCCCTCCAGGGGCCGGAGCGCACGTCGCTGGGCCTGCCGGTGGAGGTGACCCGCGTCGTCCCCCTGCCGAGAGCGCCCACGGACCCGGAGTGGGAACAGCTCGTGGCGGAGCTGAGGGCCACGTTCCGGGCCCGCGGACGCATGGTGTCGCAGGGCGGGCTGCGGGAGTGGGCTAACGGGAACCTCCACGCCTGCGTCGAGCCGAGCGGCAACGGGTACCGGCTCCGGCTCGGCACGGTGAAGGGAGACGCGGCTACGCTGAACGCGTTCGGCGCCGCCGGGCTGTTCGCGGGAGCCGCCGCGCTGATCTCCGCCGCGATCGGCGGCGCGGCGCAGGACGTCATCGTCCCCGGGATGATCGCCGCGTCGGGCATCGCCGCGTTCGGCGCCAACGTCCTCCGCCTCCCGCGCTGGGCCGACACGCGGCGCAGGCAGATGGACTTCATCGCCGCCCGCATGAGCGCGATCATGGACGGCGATCCGCGTCTGCCCAGGTGACGCCCGGCGCTCGTCGGCTGCGGGGTAGCACCTGGCGGTGAACCGGGCCTTCGCCGCCGTGGGCCAGCCTCAGCGCCCCTCGACAGGCCAATCCCCGTACCCGCGCGGCAGCCACCCGATCCGCAACTGGGGCAATCGGGATCGTCAGGCCGCCGCACCGCGCGGAGCGCCCACAGCCCGGGGTACGCAACTTCTTCTGGCGAGGGCGTGCCCGGAGTGGCATACGCTGAACGACCAACCAAGAATCGCCGGTGGCCTGGCAGTGTCGGCCGCTGAAGCGCTGCAGCTCCAGCCGAAGGCGAGGGAGGACTTCGGACTCGCCCGGACGGTCACCGTGCCAGGCATCCTCGACGACGGTGGCATCATGACTCCGGGATGCGCATCATGCAGCCATCCAGATCCACCATCGCGTCATCGAGAGTGGCAGCCGCCTGGCAGAGGAACAGAAGGCAACATGAACAGAGTGAAGAACTGGCTTTCAAAAGCCGTCGTGGTGATCACGGTTGGCGGGATGAGCGGTTTCGTGGTGGCAGCGATGGTTGCGGCGGTCGGGATTTCGTTCCACGCGGTGCTTCGTTCCGAGTCGCCGATCTGGAGCTTGGGGGACCTCTACTTCGTGCTCGCGCTCGCGTCGGTCGTAGGCACCCCGGCTGGGGTGATCGCCTTCGCGTTCGCGTATGCCACCGTTCTGCGCGGGCGGATCCGTGCACGCGAGCTGTCTACACCGGCAATCAGCACCTTCGCGGGCGGCGTTGCGGGATCGGCGATCCTCCTTCCGCTCGCCATCTTCGCGGCTCCACTCGCGTTCGCTCTGGGCTGCATGCTCCTGTCCAGACGCGCAGCGGCCGTGCGGTGATGCGCGCGGCTACGCAGACGGAGTGCTACTTGGAGTCTCGCCGGCGGCGGGCATGCTCGACGGCCGCGACTATCGCGCCGTGGTTAGGATGTCCACCTGATGTACCCTGTTGAATCTCTGAGCATGACCGGCTACTTGCTCGTGTACGAAGCGCGGAACGCACCGCTCCTGGACTGGCCCACGGTCGCCGCCTGCGTCTTGATGACTGCTGCCTGGGCCGTCTTCTGGGCAGTTGCACGGAAACGCTGGTCCAAGCCCGGCGCGGGCGAGCATTTACCGCGGGTGATCGATGTGATCGGTGTAGCCGGCCTGGTGCTGATCCCTGCCATTGGAATGATCGACGCAGCTCTCGCCCATCACCAGAACAGGATGCTCACGCGCGCGTTGGAGAACGGGACCTACACGCTTGTTGAGGGAGCCGTCCAAGATTTCGTCCCCGGGGACCGCGGAGCGCACCGCGATGAGCGGTGGACAGTGGAGAGTGGGGGGCAGGTCTACACCTACGCGTACAGGTCGTCCTTCATCGTCCCCGGATTCCACCGGAGCGCGGGGCCCATTCGTCAGGGGCTTCGCGTGCGAATCGCGGACGTTCGTGGGTACATTGCCCGGCTGGAAATCGAGGCCGGGGCCGCAAACCAGTAGGGCTCACGCAGAGGCACATAGGCGCGAAGATCATTTCTTCTCTGTGCCTCTGTGTCTCTGTGTGAGCCATTCACTCTCCCCTCACGGAAAGGATCGGCCGCATCGCGGCGGGGGAGGGGGCGAAGAGGGAAAGCTGGTCCGGCGCCGCGAACAGCGTTGCGAAGTCCACGGGGGAGAGGGCGCGGGCGAGGCGCGAGGCGAAGTGGGTGCGCAGCACGCGGGCGTAGTGCTCCACGTCGTAGTCGCGGCGCGCGTCCGGGGCTCCCTCGCCGCGCGGGGGGACGACCGCGGCGCCGCCGCCCTGGGTGCGGTACACGTGCACCCGCTCGCCCACGCGCCACGTCCGGCGCCCGCCGGCGAGCAGCGCCTCGTACGCCAGCTCGCGGCGGCCGGCCGCGGCGTACGCCTCGGGCGATTTGGTCAGCCTCATCCGCGACGACACGTCGAAGGCCGGCAGCTCGCGGCGGCGGAGGGCGTCCAGGGTGGAGAGGTACGCCTCGCGCACGCCGGCCAGGTCGCCGGCGAAGAGGCTCACCAGCGCGCGGCGCAGGAAGGCCTCGCCAAAGGGCTCCGCGCGGCTGGAGCGGAAGGCCACGCCGCGCAGCACCAGCGTGCCGTCGTACTCCAGCAGCGCGTAGTTCTTGGGCTCGTGCGAGAGCATCGCCGCGTAGCGTCCCTCCAGCTCCAGGTGCACCAGCGGGGGGAGCAGCGCACCCACCTCGGCCACGGCGCGCCGCTCGTCGTCTTCGCTCCACCCCTCCGGCACGGCGAAGTAGACGCCGTCCGTGTCGGCCTCCAGCAGCGTCACCCCCCGCGCGGCCAGCTCGCGGCACAGCAGGGCGAGGGTGTCGCGGCCGCGGCGCGTGACCTCGTTGGCGGCGTGCACGTCCGCGAAGCGGGTAAGCTCGCCGCCGGCCGCCATGTACCCGTAGGCGGAGTTCACCACCAGCTTCATGGCCGCGGAGGTCGCCTCGTGGCCGTGGCGCTCGGCCGAGCCGGGGGGCGCGGCGCGGGCGTGCGCCTTGGCCGCGAGCCGCTGCTCCACCAGCTGGTCCACCAGCGCCAGCAGCGCGCCCAGGTGGTCGCGCGCGGGGACGATGCGGTGCGCGCGCATCAGCGACGGGTACAGGCTCGCCACGTCGGCCTTCACCACCCGCCGCGCCACGCCGGTGGCGAACAGGTGCAGCGCGGCGCCGCTGTGGGGGGTGCCGTCGCCGCGCCGGTGCGCGGGGAGCGCGGCGCCCTCGCGGAGGTACGCGCGCACCAGGATGGGATCGACCACCCCCGTGGCGGGCCCCGCGTCGGCCAGGCGATCGTACCGGCGCGGGGCGAGCCGCGCCAGCGCGAACGCCG
>CADCTW010000180.1 GCA_902805735.1 uncultured Gemmatimonadota bacterium
ACCGGTGGATGACGTGCACCTCCTGTGTCGGGGCGAAAGCGGTGGCGGGTCCCACGCTCCGCGTTTCCAGGACCCGGCCCATGTCGTCGTACACCGTGTGCTGGAGCGTGTGCAGCGTCCCCGCGGCATCGATGGGCGCCCGAACCAGAGTGTCGCGGCCCAGCGCATCCTTGCGAAACTCGGTTCGGAAGCGCAGCGGCGTGGCCACGGACGCGAGGTTTCCCCGCGCGTCATACTCCACCGAGTCGCGGACCGCGCGCAGGCAATCCCCGCCGGCGGCAATGCGCTGCGACGGCATGCACGACGAGGAGTACAGCCCCAGCGGGTTGTAGTAGAAGCTGACCCGCCGCGTCGGGTCGTCGCCGGGCTGCGTCCAGGCGCGGTTGCCCGTCACCGGGTCATAACCCATCCGGGTGACCTCCCTCTCGGGAAGCCTGATGTGGGTCACGAAGTCGGGCCAGTTCGTGTCGGTGTAGGCGTACTTTGTGACCGCGTTGCGGCCGTCGCCGTACGGTGCGAGCACCACGGCGGAGTCCGTGAGCCCGCGCGCCGTGTACGCGGCCTCGGTGGTCAGCCCGTTCGGAGCCACCACGCGCGTAACCAGCGCCGGGAACCGCGGGTCGCCGCGCGTGAGGCGCGTCTCGTGGCCCAGCGCGTCGCGCACGCGGCGGGGCGCGCCCCAGCGGTCCAGCCACAGGTGTGTGTGATCCAGCACGTCCGTGCGCGGGCCGTCCAACAGGGTGTACGCCTGCGCGGTGTCCACGCCGGCGGCGAGCCCCAGGCTCTCGGCCGCGTACATGCGCATCACGGTGCTGTCGCCCGCCAGGTCCTGGCGCGACGCGGCGATCTTGCCGCCCGCGTCGTAGCGGAAGAGAGTGGTGTGCCCCAGCCGGTTTTTGCGCGCCACGATGCGCCGCCTTGTGCCGTCGGCGTGCGTGAAGACCACGCGGGTGCCGTCTGGGTCCTGGATGCTCAGCTCGTCACCGGTGCGGGTGAGGGTCACGTTGCGCGCGCCCTGCACGCCGGGCGCTTCGACGCGGTGGAGGAAGCCGTCCGCGCCGTAGACGAAGTTGTAGGAGAGGCCCGAGCCCGCGGGCGGAACGCTCACGCCGCTCAGCCGGCCGGCGGTGTAGGTGAAGCTCGTCTCGTACCCGATGCGGCTGCGGGTGGACACGTGGCGTCCGCCCGCGTCGTAGCGCACCACCGCGCCGCCGGGGAGCTTGCGCTCGAAGGTCGAGCCCACGCGCAGCAGTGTGTCCGGCCGGTCCACGGCGGGCGCGGCCCAGCGGTTGGTCTGCCCCGGAACGGCGGAGTAGGGGCGCACGCTCCCGTCGCCGCCCACGCGGAGCACGGGGTTGCCGCGAGGGTCCAGGACCAGCTGCTCCAGCCCCGCGAGCCACCAGCCGGCGCCGAAGGGGCTGTTCTTCCGGTTGACGATGGCCAGCGCCCCCACGGCGCGCGTGGTCTCCGTGCCCGCGGAGTAGACGGCGCTCACCTCCAGGATGAAGCGCCGCACGCCGGTCGCGTCGCTCTGCGCGTCGAAGCCCAGGGCGATGCGCGCCGGCCCGGCGGGCCACGAAGCGCCGCTCCAGGTGCTCTTTGCGCGGGCGCGGCCGTCGATCCACAGGGTGGCGGCGACGCGCTGCAGCCCCGTCTTCCCCTGCGGCAGGGTGACGTTGGCGGCCACCAGGGCGTGCGGCCGCGCGTGCTGGCTGTTGTAGATCAGGACGGGCGTGCGGGCCTGGTTCAGGGTACGCACGGTGGGGAGCGCGTGTGCCAGGCGCAGGTCGCCGCACTCCGAGGCCGCGCCGGCGCCCAGGGCGACGGTGAGGCACAGGCCGCGCTCCACCACGGCGCCCGCGTTCACGTCGTGCACGCTCACCTGCGGCGGCGCCGCGCCCGGCGGCAGCGCGTAGATGGACGCGCCGGAGAGGAGCACGCTCCCCGCCGACAGGATCCAGCGAAAGGTGTTCGTCATGTGGTTCTCCAGGTGGATGGACGCGAAGAGGCCCCCAGACCCGGCGCATCGCCGAGTGGGGGCCTCTACCGGCCGTTGTCTAGTTTTCTCCCGCCGCAGGACTCCGCGGCCACTCACGTCTTTGTGTCTCTGTGTGAGCCCCCGCAGTTCTATCCCACGGCAGCGGGCGTAATGTCTCACTTCTGACGCTCGCGGTGTCCGACTCCAGATCCTGACGCCGAGCGGCGGAGCCGCTTCGGCGTCTCCTCAGCGGCTTGGCCCCTTCGCCCTCTGAGGAGGTGCCCGTTGATTAAGCGAGAGACATACGTGCTACTCCTCCAAAATCTGGAGCAGGGCTTCTCCAACTCCGCCATCGCCGAGCGGCTGGGGATCGACCCCAGGGTCATTCACGGCTGGGTCGCCGCCGGCCAGCTCGTGCCCGATGCCGAGACTGGCCTGCTGCCGGAGCCGGGGCGACGACCGAGTCGACCAGTCAAGCTGGCGCCCTTTGAGGCGATCCTGCGCACCCGTTGTCTCCGAAGCTCTCCTCGGCGCGAATCTTCGAGGAGATCCGCGCCGCCGGCAATGAGGGCGGCTACACGCGGGTAAAGGAGTTTGTTCGACGCAGCCAACTCCAGCCCCGCAGCTCTTTCGCGAAAGCGGCAACTCACCCGTCCTCCTCTGCCATTCTTTGTTTCAGTGCCCTGAACTCAGCAACGGCATCCGGTACATCGTCGCTCAGTCTCGAGTGGAAGAACTCGTCGTAGAAGGGAGTCGGCCAGAGAGTCAATGCTCCATCCTCATGTACTCGGATCTCCCAGAGATGCGATGGCGTGCCGTCGACGACCTCAAACAGGAATAGCGGAACCGAAACAACATCCTCGGTGGGAGTTTCTATCTCCACCCAGTGCACGCCGTCCCACGTTCCGATACCCAGGACGGTGTACTGCTGGCCGTTGTTGACGGGGAAGATCGTCTTCCCTGGGCGGTAGTACGTACCCAACTGTCGCACTTGCTCACGGTTGGGATGCTCGGTGATGCATCGTATCCTCATCACTGTTCCCGGTATTTAGTCTTGAACTCGACGCGCTGGCCTGTTTTCGTATTCTCGTACCAGTGTACGGCCACGCTCGAACCATCGTCGGCAGTACGGCCACGCGTGCTCATTTTTGCCCAATCACCCGCATCTCCTCCGTACTCGCTCACCAGCCGCGACGCATCATCAATGCTCCGTCTGCCACGGTGTCCGGCGCCAGCGATGACTGTACCGATGCCCGCTCGAGCTTCGCCCAGTAGCTCCGAGCTGGCGAGCTGTTTCCAAAGGCGAACATCCGAAGCTCCGTCCCGCACCAGCGAGCGCGCGGCTCGCCCGTAGCCGCCGCCGGCCACGAATATACCGGTTGCGACGCCCGCACCAGTTGCAGCAAGCTGGCCTCGGGAAGCACGGCCCCGCATGTACCGATAGCTGGTGATCGCGAGATCCGTAACGTCGTAAACCGTGCTCGCAACCTCGAACGCAGCGTATAGGCATGCCAGTGTTGTTATTCCGTCCACACACAAGCCGAACGGATCATCATAGGAGACCGGGTCGCCGTTCGCAAAGCCGTAGAGGTTGATGCCGCCGGCGAGGCCGATGGGGTCCTCCTGGGTGAAGCGCCCGGTCTGGGGGTCGTAGTAGCGGTTGCGCTTGTACA
>CADCTW010000181.1 GCA_902805735.1 uncultured Gemmatimonadota bacterium
GGGCGCCAATGCCGGGGTGAGCAGCACCGGCAAAAAGGACAAGAAGAAGGGCAAGAAGGGGAAGGGCTCGGTGGACCAGGGGGCGGTGGACGCCAACTTCAACAAGACGATGGCCGCCATGCAGAGCGGCGGCGATCGGCGGAAGAAGGGACGCGGGCGCCGGGACCTGGGCCCGACGCAGCACGAGCGGCGCGAGGAAGAGCTGCTGCGGCAGCGCACCGAGGAAGCCACCACCGTCCGCGTCAACGAGTTCCTGACGGTGGCGGAGCTGGCCGAGCTGATCGACGTGCCGGCGAGCCAGATCATCGGCTCGGCGTTCAAGAACCTCGGGCTGATGGTCACCATCAACCAGCGGCTCGACTTCGACCAGATCGAGCTGCTGCTGGACGAATTCGGCTTCAGCGCCATCCGCGAAGAGGAGTACGCCGCGGACGCCGCCGAGGACGAGGGCGAGCCGGACACGGAGGAGAGCCTCCGCAGCCGTCCGCCGGTGGTCACGGTCATGGGCCACGTGGACCACGGCAAGACCTCGCTGCTGGACTACATCCGCAAGACCAACGTCATCGCGGGCGAGTCCGGCGGCATCACGCAGCACATCGGCGCCTACCACGTGCAGCTCGCGGACGGGCGCGCCATCTCCTTCCTGGACACCCCGGGCCACGCGGCTTTCACCGCGATGCGCGCCCGCGGCGCCGAAGTGACCGACGTGGTCATCCTGGTGGTGGCGGCCGACGACTCGGTGATGCCCCAGACCATCGAGGCCATCTCCCACGCCCGCAACGCCGGCGTGCCCATCGTGGTGGCCGTCAACAAGGTGGACCTGCCGGACGCCAACCCGCAGCGGGTCAAGCAGGACCTGCTGCAGCACGGCATCGTGCTTGAAGACTTCGGCGGCGACGTGATGTCGGCCGAGGTGTCCGCCAAGCGCGGGCTGGGGGTGGACGACCTGCTGGAGCGGGTGCTCCTGCAGGCCGACCTGCTGGACCTGCGCGCCAACCCCAACCGCGAGGCGGCGGGGGTGGTGATCGAGGCGCAGCTCGACATCGGCAAGGGCCCCGTCGCCACCGTGCTCGTCACCAACGGCACCCTGCGCGTGGGCGACCACGTGGTGTGCGGCCTGTACAACGGCCGCATCCGGGCCATGCTGGACGAGCGCCAGCACCCCGTGCAGGCGGCCGGCCCGGCGATCCCGGTGCAGATCCTCGGCCTTCCCGGCGTGCCCAACGCCGGCGACCAGATGGTGTCGATGGACCAGGACCGCGCGGCCGAGATCGCGCAGACCCGCCAGCGGCTGGAGCGCGAGAAGCGCATGCGCATCCGCAGCCGCGGCGTGAAGCTGACCGACCTGTCGAAGATGCTGGCCAAGGGCGAGCGCGTGACGCTCAACCTGGTCATCAAGGGCGACGTGGACGGCTCGGTGCAGGCGCTCTCCGACTCGCTGGAGCAGCTCTCCACCACCGAGGTGCAGGTGCAGGTGATCCACCGCGGCGTGGGCGCCATCAACGAGTCGGACGTGCTGCTGGCGTCCACCTCCAGCGCCATCGTCGTGGGCTTCCACGTGCGCCCCACCGGCGAGGCGCGAGCCGTGGCCGAGCGGGAAGACGTGGACATCCGCCTCTACAACATCATCTACGAGGTGGTGGACGAGGTGAAGCTGGCGATGGAGGGCCTGCTTTCGCCCGAGCAGCGCGAGGTGCTGCTGGGCACGGCGGAGGTCCGCCAGCTCTTCAAGGTGCCGCGCGTGGGCACGGTGGCCGGCTGCATGGTCACCAAGGGCGTGCTGGAGCGCCGCGGCCGCATCCGCGTCATCCGCGACGCGGTGCAGATCTACGAGGGCGAGCTGGGGTCGCTGAAGCGCTTCAAGGACGATGCGCGCGAGGTCCGCGAGGGCTTCGAGTGCGGTCTGAACGTGTCCAACTTCAACGACATCAAGATCGGCGACATCCTCGAGTGCTACCGGGTGGAGGAAGTGGCGCGCACGCTGGCCGGTGCCGCCGCCGAGGAAGCCGCCCGCAACGCGTGAGCTGAAGGGTGACGGTGGGGGTGGTCGTGTGGGAGCTCCACATCGCCGGGTGCCAGTCCCTCAAGGACAAGCGCCAGGTGGTGAAGAGCCTCAAGGACCGCCTCCACCAGCGCTTCAACGTCTCCGCCGCGGAAACGGGCCACCACGACCTCCACCAGCGGGCCGAGATCGCCGTCTGCGTGGTCTCGGGCGACCGGCGCCAGGCCCAGCAGGTCCTCGCCTCGTGCGACAGCATGGTGGAGATGGACGGGCGGGCGCGGATCGTGGATTCGTATACGACTTTTTACTGAGGGGAACGGGGATCGGGGGAACGGGGAACGGCAACCGCCAGCGGCGACGTCGCCGGCCGGGCATGCTGTTCGCTTCCACCGTTCCCCGTTCCCCGTTCCCCATTCCCGGTTTTTTCCATGCCGCGCTTCAGGCGAACCGACCGAATCAACGAGCAGCTCCGGGAAGAGATCTCTCTCCTGGTGCGCGACCAGGTGCGCGACCCCCGGGTCTCCCTGGCCACCATCACCGCCGTGCAGACCTCGCCGGAGCTGGACCACGCCAAGGTGTACTTCACCGCGCTGGGGACCGACGACGAGCGCAAGGAGCTGCTGGCGGGGCTGCGCAGCGCCGCGCCTTTCATCCGCAAGGCGCTGGGCCAGCGCCTGCACATGCGGCGCATCCCCGAGCTCCACTTCGAGCAGGACCGCGTCCTGGAAGAGGCCCAGCGCATCGAGCAGCTCCTCCGCGAGGCGCTCCCCCACGACCGCCTCACCGAGACGCCGCCCGACAGCTCCCTCGCCCCGAAAGACGACTCGGAAGACTGATCCGCATCGGGGGACTCCGTGCCGGAGCCCCCGTTTCCCGTTCCCCGTTCCCCAACCCCTGTTGTTCACCGGCGTTCTCCCCGTCGACAAGCCCGTCGGCCCCACCTCGCACGACGCGGTGGCGCTCGTCCGCCGCGCGCTCCGTACCCGCCAGGTGGGCCACACCGGCACGCTGGACCCGTTCGCTTCGGGGCTCCTGCTGGTGTGCGTGGGCCAGGCCACGCGCCTGGCCGAGTACCTCACGGGGCTCCCCAAGTCGTACGCGGCCACCCTGCGCCTGGGCGAGACGACGGACACGGACGACCTCACGGGCGAGGCCGTGGGCGGGAGCACGGCGTGGCGCGACCTGTCCGCCGAGGAGGTGGAGGCGGCGCTTCTGCGCCAGGTGGGGACGATCCAGCAGCTTCCCCCGGTGTACTCCGCCAAGAAGGTGGACGGGGAGCGGTCGTACGCCGTGGCCCGCCGCGGTGGCGAGGTGGAGCGCAGGCCGGTGACGGTGACCATCCACTCCATCCGCGTGACGCGCGTGGAGCTGCCGGACGTGGACTTCGAGGTGGACTGCGGGAGCGGCACCTACATCCGTGCCATTGCGCGGGACGCGGGCGAGGCGCTGGGCACCGGTGCCCACCTGCGCGCCCTGCGCCGCACGGCCGTGGGCGTGCACTCGCTGGGCCGAGCCGTGCCGCTGGAGGCGCTGGCCGACGAGGAGCGCGTGCGCGCCGCCCTCCTGACCCCGCTGGACGCGCTGGCCGGCATGCCGCGCGTCGCGGTGGACGACGCGGGCGCCGCCGCGCTGGGCTTCGGCC
>CADCTW010000182.1 GCA_902805735.1 uncultured Gemmatimonadota bacterium
GCCGCCATCGCCATCCCCAAGTTCACCCAGGTCTCCAAGAGCGCCAAGGAGAGCGAGGCGGACGGCATCCTGAAGCAGGCCTACACGCTCCAGGAGAGCTACAAGCAGCGCCACGACACGTACGCGAGCGACACGCAGCTCCAGACCCTCGGCTGGGACCCGGCGCAGGGCGCCAAGTACTACACCTTCGCCGTCGCCAGCGCGGGCGCGGCCGCGTTCTGTGTGAACGCCACGCCGATCAGCAGCGCGATCACGCAGGCCAAGCACATCACGCAGGCGCGCAACGTCACCACCGGTGCTTGCGCGGCGGCCAACTAAGCAGCGCGGCATCGCAGCAAAACCGGGAGCCGGACGTGGTCCGGCTCCCGGTTCCTCTTTGACGAGTCCCCCGCAGACCTGGCCGCGCCCGCGGCCGCACAGCCTGGAGAGCGTCCCATGATCCACGGTTACGATCTTTCCCTTTCGGTGGTGGTGCCGGTCTACAACGAGGCGGCGATGGTCCGCGCGGCCATGGAGCGCCTGCGCGCCGTGCCGCTGCGCATGGAGATCATCTGCGTGGACGACGCGTCCACCGACGGCACCGGGGCGGTGCTGGACGCGCTGCACGCCGAAGGGGTGATCGACACCCTCCTGCGCCACCCGGCCAACCGCGGCAAGGGCGCCGCCGTCCGCGCGGGGATCCAGCGCGCCTCGGGGGACGTGGTCGTGATCCAGGACGCGGACATGGAGTACGATCCCTTCGACCTGCCCCGCCTGCTGGAGCCCATCGCCGACGGCCGCGCGGACGCGGTGTTCGGCAGCCGCTTCAAGGGGGGGCCGGCGCGCGTGCTGTACTTCTGGCACCGCGTGGGCAACGGAGCGCTGACCCTGCTGTCCAACATGTTCACCAACCTGAACCTGACGGACATGGAGACGTGCTACAAGATGGGCCGCACGGACCTGATGAAGAGCCTGCCGCTGCGCACCGACCGCTTCGGCATCGAGCCGGAGCTGACGGCGCGGCTGGCCCAGGCGCGGGCGCGCATCTACGAGCTCCCCATCAGCTACGACGGCCGCACGTACGGCGAGGGGAAGAAGATCGGCTGGAAGGACGGCGTGGCCGCCATCTGGCACATCGTGCGCGCCAACGTCTTCGCGCCGGCGGTGCCGGTGTACGAGCGCCCGGCGGCGGCGAAGCAGGCCCCGCGGCACGTGCACGCCACCGTCTGACCAGGCATCTTTCTCTGTGCCTCTGTGTGAGGCCAATCCGTTACGGGCCCTGATAGTCGACGTAGAAGTCCTCGTTCTCGTGAAGCCGCAACCGTACGAGCCGCGCCCCTTCCAGGCGCGGCTCGACGCGTTTCCAGAGGAGGAGGAGGATGTTCTCGGTGGTGGGGACCAGGCCGCCGGGGGCGAACTCGGGGACCACGTGATTGAGGTGCTGGTGGTCCAGCGGCTCCACCACCTCCTCGCGGAGGACGCGGTCCAGCAGGGCCAGGTCCACCGAGAAGCCGGTGAGGGGGTCCACCGGGGCCTCCACCGAGACCTCCAGGAGGTAGTTGTGGCCGTGGCCGTGCGGGTTGCTGCACGGGCCAAAGCGCTCCCGGTTGAGCTCGTCGCTCCATTCGGGACGGTGGTAGCGGTGCGCGGCGCAGAAGCGCACGCGGCGCGTGAGGACCATCGGGTGCATGGCGGCGGGTGCGCGAGGGGTGCAACGGAACGTTGCAGGATTGTACCGGCGGGCGGGGCGCACGCACAAGCGCCGTGCCCCGAACCGGGCACACGCCTTGCATTTGCCGTGACATGCTGCATCCGTTTTTCACCCTGCAAACGTCCACGATCTCACGATGGCCCTCCTCTCCCCGGCTAGCGCCGAGCCCTTGCCGTTCCCGTCGGGACCGCGCCACTCGCGCGCGCCGGGCACGAGCGGAGCCGCGCCCCAGGGGGCCGGTGGCGCCTCGGTGCTCATCGCCGAGGACCACGAGGACAGCCGCGACGCCCTGTGCACGCTGCTGGAAGCGTTCGGGTACCGCGTGCACCTCGCGGCCAACGGCTTCGAGGCCGTGGCCGAGGCCCGCGCGCGCAGGCCGGACCTGATCCTGATGGACATGATGATGCCGGGGATGGACGGCCTGGAGGCCACGCGCACCCTGCGCGCCGATCCCGACTTCCCGCGCGTCCCCATCGTGGCCGTCACGGCCATGGAGGGTGCACGGGAGCACGTGCTCGCCGCCGGGTGCGACGACTGGGTGGCCAAGCCCATCGACATCCGCGCTTTTCTCGCGCGCCTCCCCGGCTGGCTGGAACGGGCCCGCACGGGCGGCGCGTAAGATGTAGAGGAAACCCACACTGCTCGACATACATGCATTGCGAGTGCAAGACCGACCAGCGCCGCCTGGCGCTGGTGCTGCGCGACTTCGACGAGTACCCTGAGCTGCAGACCTTCGGCTCCGAGCACGGGTGGGAGTTCCACCCCGCGCTGGGAGCCGTATGCGTGGACGTGGGCGAGGGGCAGGCGATGTCCGGGATCGCGGAGCTCGCCACCTTCCTGCGCGCGGTGCTGGAGCCCGCGCGCTTCGGGGGGGTACGGGCCGCGTGGGTGCGCCGCGAGCTCCCCGTGCAGGACCAGATCCCCGCGCTGATCCACGCGGAGCCGCTGGCGTCCATGGTGTCGGCCGACAGCTCGGAGCTGATGCCGCTGCTGAACGAGGAGCGCATCGAGAGCTGGTTCCAGCCCGTGTTCAGGGCCGGCTCGCTGGAGCTGTGGGGGTACGAGTGCCTGATGCGCGGCCGCGCCCTGGACGGGTCGCTGGTCCCCCCGGTCACGCTGCTGGACTGGGCGCGCCAGGAGCACCTCACCTTCATGCTGGACCGCGTGGTGCGCGAGCTCCACCTGCGCGCCGCCGGGCGCCTGCAGGTGCCCGGCCACTGCCAGTTCCTGGTCAACTTCCTCCCCACCGCCATCTACCGGCCGGACTTCTGCCTGGCCACCACCGTGCGCGCCGCCCGCGAGAGCGGCATCGCGCCGGAGCGCATCACCTTCGAGGTGGTGGAGACGGAGCAGATGGCCGACCACGACCACCTCCGCCGCATCCTGGCGCACTACCGCGAAAAGGGCTTCGGCGTGGCGCTGGACGACGTGGGGAGCGGCTACAGCGGCCTGTCGCTGCTGGGCGACCTGGACCCGGACATGATCAAGATCGACCGCGAGCTGGTGCGCAAAGCGGCCGAGAGCTCCGCGCACCGCGGCATCTGCGCCTCGCTGGTGGGGCTGGGCCGCGACCACGGGCACCTGGTGCTGGCCGAGGGCGTGGAGACGGAAGCGGAGTGGGGGGTGATGGAGGAGCTGGGGGTGGACCTGCTGCAGGGGTACCTCTTCGGGCGCCCCTCGCCCATCCCGGCGCTCACCGCGCTGGTGGAGGCCCCCTCTACGGCCTGAAATACGGGGCTCGCACGGAGAATCGGGATAGGGGGCAGCCGGTGATCCCGGCTGCACCCCTCCCACACCACCGGACATGCGGGTCCGCATCCGGCGGTTCGGGAAGTTGAGGTTAGTGCGGTGCGAGCCGGAGCAGGCCCATCTGCTCGAAGTGCCTGCCCGGCAGGGCGGTATGCAGCGCACCATGGCTGGACATCCTCCACCAGCGTCGCACATGCGCAGC
>CADCTW010000183.1 GCA_902805735.1 uncultured Gemmatimonadota bacterium
GTCGGACACCGTGTTCTGAGGCGTGAGCGTGAATGGGAGCTTAGACAACTCCATTCTGCTGCACCGAAAGGACCGGTGTCCATTCTTGTTCTACCTACCTGCAACTAAATCGACGAAGAACCTTGATTCTAGATCGCGTCACTGCGCCTTACCGTACGAGATGCCAGGCGCAGTACATGGCGCGCAGAGCCGAATTCGTCGAAAAGCGAAAGGGGAAGGTCACGGTCGAATCCGCAAACGGACTGCGGGGAAACAGCATTGATACTGCAACGCTCAACGAGGACAGCATAGCGCGATTCGAGGCGAAGTGGGAAGATCTCGCAGAGCGGATGAATATCGTGCCCGGGAAGCAAGTGCTCCAAGACCTCCGAACCGAGTTGAAGGACAAGTACGTCGTGAATCTCACCGACGCGCAAATCATCGATGCGTTCCGCCCGGAGGAAGTGCCGAGTGACTTTGGCAAGTTGCTAGAGGAACTCGACAGGTTTCGCCAGTTGGGAGACCCGATTTGAATCATCACGCCTTCCACCCGGCCCCGCTCAGGCGGCGGTCGATGTCGTAGGCGGCGCTGATCAGGGCCAGATGGGTGAAGGCCTGGGGGAAGTTGCCCAGGTGCTCGCCGCTGGGGCCGAGCTGCTCGGCGAAGAGGCCGAGATGATTGGCGTAGCCAAGCACCTTTTCGAAGACGAAGCGCGCCTGCTGCACGTCACCGGCGCGGGAGAGGCACTCGGCGTACCAGAAGGAGCAGATGGTGAAGGTGCCCTCGTCGTCCGCGAAGCCGTCGGTCTCGCCCCCCAGGATGCGGTAGCGGCGCACCAGCGAGTCCTCCACCAGCTCGCGCGTGACGGCGCGCATCGTGGAGGTCCAGCGCGGGTCCGTGGGGGAGATGAAGCGCAGCAGCGGCATCAGGAGCACCGACGCGTCCATCTCCCTGCCCCCCTGCTCGCCCACGAAGGCGCCCAGCTTCGGGTTCCACATCTCCTCGAAGATGGAGTTGTAGATCTGGTCGCGCGTCTCCAGCCAACGGGTGAGCGGCGCGGGGAAGGAGCGGCGCATGGCGAGCCGCACCGCGCGGTCCACGGCCACCCAGCAGAGGAGGCGCGAGGAAAGGTGGTGGCGCTGCTCGCTGCGGATCTCCCAGATCCCCTCGTCGGGGAGGCGCCAGTGGCCGCAAACCCAGTCCACCAGCCCGGAGAGGCGCACCCACAGGTCGTGCGAGATGGGCTCGCCGTACTTGTCGTACAGGTACACGGAGTCCATCAGCGCGCCGTAGATGTCCAGCTGGAGCTGGGACGACGCCGCGTTGCCGATGCGCACGGGCCGCGAGCCGCGGTACCCGTCCCAGTGCGCCAGCTCCGCCTCGGGAACCTCCTTGGAGCCGTCCAGCTGATAGAGCGGCTGCAGGGGGCCGGCGTCGCCGTTGCCCGCCGTGACGCGGTCGGTGATCCAGCGGATGAAGGCGCCCGTCTCCTTGGTAAGTCCCAGCCGGATCAGCGCGTACAGCGTAAAGGCCGCGTCGCGCACCCAGGTGTAGCGGTAGTCCCAGTTGCGCGCGCCGCCGATCCGCTCGGGGAGCCCGAAGGTAGGGGCCGCGACGAGCGAGCCGTGCGGGTCGGAGACGAGCAGCTTGAGGGCGAGGGCCGAGCGGTTCACCTCGTCGCGCCAGCGGCCCGTGTAGGTGGAGCGCCCGATCCACCTCCGCCAGAAGTTCTCCGTCTCCTTGAACGCGCGCGCCGAGTAGCGGTGCGACGCCCGCGGCGCTCCCTCGCACGCCCCGCCCACCTCCAGCACGAAGGTCGCCGTGTCGCCGGGGCGCAGGGTGAACTCCGCGACCGCGTCGCCCTCCGCCACCCGCAGCGGGACGGAGGCGTCGAGGCGCATCTTCAGCGAGCCGTCCTCCGCGGTGAAGCAGACGCTCTCGGCGCCGCCCTCGGCGCGGTGGGGCGTCTGGCCGTAGCCGAAGCGGGGGGCGCAGCGCACGTGGAAGGTGACTTCGCCGCGCACGGCCTTGGCGCGCCTCACCACCCGCCGCACGTCCGATTCGCCGATCGTCATGAAGTCGGTGATCTCGGCCACCCCCGCGGGGCCCATGAAGCGCGTGAGCAGGACGTTGGTGTCCGGCAGGTAGAGCTGCCGCCGCCGCGCCTCGTCCAGCGCGGGCGCCACCGTGAACGACCCGCCGCGCTCCGCGTCCAGCAGCGACGCGAACACGGTGGGCGAATCGAAGCGCGGGGCGCACATGAAGCCGATGGTGCCGTCGAGTCCCACCAGCGCGACCGTGTTGAGGTCGCCGATGATCCCGTGGTCTTCGATGGGAGGATAAGGCATCGCGATCCGGATGGGGGGAGCGGACGGCCTGCGGGTTGCGAAGCGTTCGGCAAAAGCTGTGCACGGAGGGCCCTCACCCCCCCGACCCCCTCCCCCAAACAGCTGGGGGAGGGGGGCGCACTCCGGCCATCCAGCGGCACCCACGAATCTCGAACGCCGCAGTTTTCGAGAGCCGCAGCCCCGACGCCGCCGAACACCGCGCCAACACAGAAGATGCGCCCCCCTCTCCCGTTATCGGGAGAGCGGGGGTCGGGGGGGTGAGGGCCCCCTTTCAGCGCGCCGCCAGCCCCATCCATTCCATGCACCCACGCACTCACGGCCTCCCCCATGCCCATCCCGCTCGACTCCGCCCTCCCCGACGCGCGCGAACGGACGCGCGCCTTCTTCGACGCGCTTCCCCGCACGGCGCGGATCGTCGTGTTCTGCCACTTCGATGCGGACGGGCTGGGGGCGGGGGCGGTGTTCGGGCGGGCGCTGCCGAGGATGGGGTTCGAGGACGTGCGGGTGGTGCCGAGCGGGCGGGGGGAGAACGCGTTCACCGACGCGGCGCGCACGCGGCTGCGGGCGCTGCGGCCGGACGCGCTGGTGGTGACGGACCTGGGGGTGAACCGCGAGGGGGTGCTGGAGGGAGTGCCCACGCTCTACGTGGACCATCACCGGCCCGACGGGGAGCCCGAAGGCGCGGCAGTGGTGCTGGGATACGAGTGGGAGCCGATCCCCGCGTCGGCCTGGCTGGCGTACGAGATCCTGCGGCCCCTTGCCGAGATCGACGACCTGTCATGGATCGCGGCGGTGGGGACGATGAGCGACCTGGGGGACAAGGCGCCGTGGGACGAGCTCCCGGCGCTCCGCAGGGAGTGGACGGCGAAGTGGCTGCGCGAAGCCGTAACCGCCGTGAACGCCGCGCGCCGCGCATCGGCGTTCGACATCCAGACGCCGCTGGAGCTGCTGATGACCGCCGCGCACCCGCGCGAGATCGCGGAGGGCGACGCGGAGGCGGTGGCGCGGCTCCGCGGGTACCGCGCGGAGGTGCAGGCGGAGCTGTCGGTGGCGCGCAAGCGGGCGCCGCTCTTCTCCGCGACGCAGCCCTGGGCGCTGGTGCCGCTCGATTCGCCCTGCCAGATCCACCCCCTGATCGCCCAGCAGTGGCGCGGCCGGCTCGCGGACCGCGTGGTGATCGCGGCCAACCGCGGCTACCTCCCGGGGACCGTCGCGTTCAGCGCCCGCACGGCGCGGCGCGACCTGGTGCTCCCGGAGCTGCTGCGCGCGGTGGACATCGGCCCCGTGGGCCCCGAGTTCGGCCGCGGCCACGACCAGGCATCGGGCGGACAGCTTCCCACCGCCCAGTTCAACCGGCTGGTGGACGCGCTGGGCTTCGACGAGCGCGCGCGCGCCTGACCCGGGCACCCGACGTACGGGCGCGCCCGCAGCATGGGGCCGCCCGACAGGTGATCCCACGGGGGGGAATCGCGCCAGAGCGGCCGGACAGCGCGGACGCGAGGGAATTCCCCCCCACGCACAGACCCATGGGAATCGCCTCCTCCCCCAGCAGTTTGGGGGAGGAGGTCGGGAGGAGAGGGCCTCGGCCTCCGCCGCGGGCGCGAAAAATCCCCCCACGCACAGACCTGTGGGAATCGCCTCCTCCCCCAGCGGTTTGGGGGAGGAGGTCGGGAGGAGAGGGCCTCAGCGCCGCGAACGCCGCGCGGCAAGGGTGGGCGTGATGGAATCGCGAGCCGGCGGGAGGCGGTGACGTCTGGCCCGATGCCTGTGGGATCGCTGGTTCGTTACATGATGCCCGCTTCTTGCGTTGAGGCGCGGCGACCGGCTCGCACTCAACCGCAGACCCCGCTGAACGCTTGAAGACGCTCGCGATGGTGGCACCGCACGCACCCCGCCGGTGCCGATGAGGCTCTCCACACCCGTCCGCCTGGTCGCCACGTACGGCTCGGCGCTCCTCTTCGTGGTGCTCAGCCTGCTGGCGTACGCGGCCGTGCAGCGCTCGCGCGAGAGCACCCGCTGGGTGGAGCACACGCACCGCGTGATCATCGTCCTGGAAACCACCCTCTCCGACCTGCGCGACGCGGAGACGGGGCAGCGCGGCTTCCTGCTCACCGGCGACACCAGCTACCTGGCGCCGTACCATACCGGGATGCGCCGCTTCGGCGGGCACCTGGAGACGCTCCGCGCCAGCACCGCCGACAACCCGGCGCAGCAGAGGCGGATCGCGGCGCTGCGCACGCTGGGCGCGGCCAAGATCCAGGTGATGGCGGAGTTCGTCCGCATCCGGCGCGAGCAGGGGCTGGATCCGGCGCTGGCGGCGGTGCGCGGCGGGCGCGGCAAGGAGCTGATGGACCGCATCCGCGCCGTGGTCGCGGAGATGCGCGTGGAGGAGGAGCGCCTGCTGGCCCAGCGCCGCGCGGTGGAGACGCGCAGGCGCGCGGCGGTGATATGGGTGCTGCTGGGCGGCGGCGTGTCCGCGGGGGCGCTGGCGCTGCTCATCAACGTGCTCTTCGCCCGGCACGCGCGGGCGCAGCAGGCCGCCACGGGCGAGCTGGAATCCGCCAACCACCTGCTGCAGGAGCGCGCCTCGCTGCTGGAGATGCAGAGCGGGCAGCTCCGGCGGCGCGCGCGGGAGGAGGCGGCGCTTGCCGAGGTCGCGCGCAGCCTGACCACGTCGTTCGAGGTGGACGAGGTGCTGCGGCGCATCGTGGACGGCGCGCGCACCGCCACGCAGGCCCGCGGCGTCTTCGTGGAGCGCGTGGACTCCGCCCGCCAGCACGTGGAGGTGGTGGCGGGCGCGGGCGACGGCTTCCCTCCCCTGGGCGCGCGGGTGCCGTACGCGGGCTCGCTGGCGGAGGACGTGCTGGAGCGCGACGCCCCCGAGTGGATCCCCGACGTGACGATGGAGCGGCGGCCCATTGCCCCCGCCATCGAGGAGGCGTGCGGGAGGTGCGCGGCGCTGGTGGTGCCGCTGATCTCGGAGCAGGACGCGCTGGGGGCGCTGGTGCTCCTCCAGCAAGCCGACCACCCGCCCTTTCGCGAGGACGAGGTGGTCCGCGCGCGCACGCTGGCCGACCTGGCGGCCATCGCCCTGCGCCGCGTGATCCTGTACACCGAGGCGGAGCGGCGGCGGGCGGCGCTGGAGGAGAGCGAGCGCCGCTTCCGCCTGCTGGTGGACTCGGTGCAGGACTACGCCATCGCCATGCTGGATCCCGACGGGCGCGTGCGGAGCTGGAACCGCGGCGCCGAGCGGCTGCACGGCTACACGGCGGAGGAGGCGATCGGGCTGCCGGTGGAGCGGCTCTACGCGCCGGAGGACCGCGAAGCCGGCTTTCCCGGGGCGCAGTTGCGGACGGCGGCGCGCGAGGGCCGCTTCGAGGAGGATGGCTGGCGGGTGCGAAAGGACGGGTCCAGCTTCTGGGCGCACGTGGTGATCAACGCCATCCGCGACGAACAGGGGGAGCTGCTGGGTTTCGTGGACGTGGCGGGCGACCTCACCGACCGGCACCGCGCCGAGCAGGCGCGCGAAACGTACCTGCAGCAGGAGCGCCGCGCCCGGGGCGAGGCGGACTCGGCCAACCGCGCCAAGAGCCAGTTCCTGGCGACGATGAGCCACGAGATCCGCACCCCCATCAACGCCATCATCGGCTACGCCGACCTGCTGGAGATGGAGCTCAAGGGGCCGCTGACGCCGGGGCAGCGCGAGCAGGTGAACCGCGTGCAGAAGAGCAGCCAGCACCTGCTGGGACTGGTCAACGACGTGCTGGACCTTTCCAAGGTGGAGGCGGGGGAGATGACGGTGGAGTCGCACCCCGCCCCCCTGCGCACCACGGCCCGCTCGGCCATGGAGCTGGTGGAGCCGCAGGCCGCGGCCAAGAGGATCACCCTCTCGGACGTATCCGAGTGCAGCCCCAACGTGTGCTTCGTGGGGGACGAGGACCGCGTCCGCCAGGTTCTCCTCAACCTCCTCTCCAACGCCGTCAAGTTCACGGAGCCCGGCGGCCGCGTGACCATCCGCTGCGGCGTGGTGGACGAGGCGCCGGCCGACGTGCGGGTGCAGGGGCCGGGCCCGTGGACGCTGATGGAGGTGGTGGACACCGGTGTGGGGATCCCCGAGGAGGAGCAGGCGCGCGTCTTCGAGCCGTTCACGCAGGTGGAGGGCGGCTACACGCGGAGGCAGGGGGGCACGGGGCTGGGGCTGGCCATCAGCCGCCGCATGGCGCGCCTGATGGGGGGCGACCTGACGGTGCAGAGCGCGCCCGGCGAGGGGTCGCGCTTCGCCCTCTGGCTCCCCTCCACCACCGAGTCGGCGGCGGAGCCGGCGGACGTGCTGCGCTGGCCGGACCGCCCGGGGCAGGTGCCGGGGCTGGCGGAGGTCGGACGGCTGGTGGCCGAGGGCGCCGACGAGCTGGTGCAGTCGCTGGCCGGCCTCCTGCGCGGCGACCCGCAGGTTCCCGGCGCGCACACGCTGGACCGGGCGCAGCTGGAGAACCACATCTCCACATTCCTGCTGGACATCGGCAAGTCGCTGATCACGCTGGACGAGGGCGGTGGCGAGCCCGCGCTCATGCGCGACGGCTCGGACATCCAGCGCCTGATCTCCGTGCGCCACGGCGACCAGCGGCGCCGCCTGGGCTGGAGCGCCGAGGCCGTGCGCCGCGAGTTCGTCCTGCTGCGCGAGGTCGTGGACGCGCACGTGCGCCGCGAGGCCCCCGCGCGGACCTCCGACAACGTCGACACCTCCATCACCATCCTCCACCGGCTCCTGGAGCGGGCCGAGGAGATCGCGCTCGGGAGCTTGGGACAGAACTAGGCTCACACAGAGACACAGAGGCACAGAGATGAAGGAATCTCTGTGCCTCTGTGTCTCTGTGTGACCGGCTTAATCCTTGTCGTGCTGGCCGATCGTGCTGGTGACGGTGCGGATGACCGAGCGGGCTCGTTCCACCACCGCGCGGGTGGCGTCCAGGAGCGCGTTGTTCTGGGCGGTCTCGTCGGTCGCGGCGGGAGCGGCGGGCTCGGGGCGCGTCTGGTTGAGGAAGCTCTCCGTCTGGCGCACGGCGACAGGCGTGGCGGCGGCGAGCCACGCCCACAGGGCGTCGTCGGGCGCGCTGTCCCAGCCCGCCGGGACCGGGTGGAGGCGGCGGCGCTCCGACTGAGACTCGAAGCCCAGCCACCCGGCCGCGTAGATGGAGCGCACGTTGGAGACGGAGCTGGGGTACGTGTCCCAGGCCCGCCACACGATGCCCTCCGAATCGGTGAATTCTCGGTATGCCATGATCCGGGGGAGCTCGGGGTGTGCGCGGGAATCCCTGGAATATGTACGTGCGGCGGAGCCGGGGGAAGGCTCTCGGGCCCTGGCGGAGGCGCCGCGGTGGCCCGCCACTTGCTTAAGTGCTGAAATATCCGGCGCCGCTGGGGCGCCAGGGCATCACGCGGAAAGGGAGGGCAGGATGGCACAGGTCCGGCTGGCGATCGTCTACTACAGCACCTACGGCACCAACCACGCGATGGCGGAGGTGGCCGCCGAGGCCGCGCGCGCCGAAGGGGCGGAGGTGCGGGTGCTGAAGGTGCGGGAGACGGCGCCCGAGGGGGTGGTGAACGGGCAGGACGCGTGGAAGGCGCACGCGGAGAACACGGCGCACGTCCCCGAGGCGACGCTGGACGACATGGAGTGGGCCAACGCGATCCTGATGTCCGCGCCCACGCGCTTCGGCGTGTCGGCGAGCCAGCTTCGGGCCTTCATCGACCAGCTTGGGCCGCTGTGGGGCCGCGGCGCGCTGGCCAACAAGGCCGTGAGCGCCATGACCAGCGCGCAGAACCCGCACGGCGGGCAGGAGTCGACACTGCTTGGGCTCTACACCACCTTCATGCACTGGGGCGCCATCCTGGTGCCGCCCGGCTACACGGACCCGGTGATCTTCGCCAGCGGCGGCAACCCGTACGGCACCAGCGTCACCGCCGCCGGCAACCCGCTGACGGGAGAGTACAAGGCCTCCATCCGCCACCAGGCGCGGAGGCTGGTTCAGGTCGCGGCGAAGCTGGCGGAGTGAGGAACGGAAGGGCCGAGTGCCTAGTGCCTAGTGCCTGGTAACTGCTGTTCGGCAGTTGGCGCTCAGCCGCTTCCGCGGGATGCACACCGGGGCCCAGGTGATCGATCTCAGGGGGCGCGGTGGGCTCAGGCAACCGCGCCCCTTGACTTCGCGGGATAGATAATTACTTTAGTACTGAAACATTTCTACGGGGAAGCCGATGCCGCCAGGGGATCCGCAGGCCGAAACGCTCCGACTCTGGGTGATCTTTTCCCGGGCGCACAACGCCATCGCGGCGCGCGCGCAGGCGGACGTGATGCGGCACGGGCTCACCATCGCGGAGTTCGGCGTCCTGGAGGCGCTGCATCACAAGGGGCCGCTGCTGCTGAGCGAGGTCAAGGCCAAGATACTGGTCTCCAACGCCGGTGTCACGTACCTCGTGGACCGGCTGGAGAAGCGCGGCCTGGTGGAGCGCCGCCGCTGCGACCGCGACCGGCGCGCGTACTACGCGCACCTCACGGACGAGGGGACCGAGTTCCTCCAGCGGATCTTCCCGGAGCACGCCGCCGCCATCGCCCAAGCGTTCTCCGTGCTGACGGACGAGGAGCGCGCCACCGCCGCGGAGATCCTGCGCAAGGTGGGAAGGCACGCGGCCCAACTGGAGTGAGCGCGGCCTTCGCGTAGGCTGATATTTCAGTTCTGAAATGTAAACGACTGTATCACCCGCGGCGGTTCACCGCCCCGCCGCCGCGGGAATCCTCAAGGGGCCGCAAACACGAGGAACGGACCTATGACGCTCATCGACCCCACGGCCCAGACGCTCGAGAGCACGCGCAGCACCTGGACCATCGACGCCGCGCACACCGAGGTGGGATTCGAGGTCAAGCACCTGATGATCAGCAGGGTACGCGGGCGCTTCGGCGCGGTGACCGGCACGATCGAGCTGGACGCGGAGGACCCCACGCGCTCGTCCGTGACGGCCGAGATCGACGTCACCAGCATCGACACGCGCCAGGAGCAGCGCGACGCGCACCTGCGCTCCGCCGACTTCTTCGACGTGGAGAACTTTCCGTCGATCGGCTTCCGCAGCAGCCGCGTGGAGCGCGTGGGCGACCGCTACCGCGTGACCGGCGCCCTGACCATCCGCGGCGTCACCCGCGAGGTGGTGCTGGACGCGACGGACGAGGGCCGCGGCCGCGACCCCTGGGGCGGCGAGCGCGCCGCGTTCAGCGCCTCGCTGGTCATCGACCGGCGCGACTTCGGCCTCACCTGGAACCAGGCCCTGGAGACCGGCGGCGTCCTCGTCGCCAACGACATCCGCGTCACGCTTGACGTGCAGGCGGTGAAGGCCTAAAAGACTGGGGCTCAAACAGAGGCACAGAGACACAGAGAAGGGGGTTCTCCTCTGTGGCTCTGTGTCTCTGTGTGAGGCCCGTGGCTGACCGGCGCGGGGTGTGCACCGGAGTCAGCGCTCAATCAGGTCCACGTGCAGGACCACCGCGGCTTCCAGCACCGCGGGATGATGGAGGCGCAACGGCTCGGGCGTACCGAAGTGCAGTTCGTGCAGCGACACACGGTCGAGGAAAAGCAGGACCACGTGCCAATCGCCGCCGAACCGGCTCGACCACACGAACCCGGGGACCGCGTCGGGATGGGATGCCGAAGCGGAGGAGCGTCTTTCCTTCGCTGGTGTCCGGGATGCGTGTCGCGACGGCGGATGGAAGATGCACGTCCACGAGTGCGCGCTGGAATCCACCGGCGACGAGGTCATCATCCGTGAGGCGGTGGCGCATCCGCCAGTTGCGCGACGGATCGCGCGTCTGCCCGCGGAGGGCCTCCGCGACGCCGTGGGCTGGCGATTCCGCCAGGTAGAGCACGGGCGGCTTCCCCTGCAAGTCGAAGCGCCCGTAGTTCTGGAAACGGGCCGGCGCTACCGGGCTGGCGGAGTGAGGGGCACCAGCGGGCGCGGTTGGATCCCACGGGAACACGCGCCACAACGTACCATGCGCGAATCCGCGGGCAGGGCTCAAAAGAATGCCCCGCCCACCTGCGCTTGCAGGGCCATGAGGACCTCCGCGACGCGTCCGCCCCGGATCGCGTCAAGCGGCGCCTCGCCGTTCAGCTCGGGACTGTGCCCGTGGAGCCATGCGTTGGACGCCGCCGGGCCGAAGTGCTCGGAGAGCGTCTCGGCGGCCAGCGCGAGGTCGCGCAGCAGCCACGCGTTCTCGGCACTGGCCGGATCGCCTGCCTTCCAGCGCGTAATCTGGCTGCGGTGCACGCCGACGGCGTCCGCCAGCGACGCGTCGGTGGGGAATGCCTTGCGGGCCATCAGGTACTGCGCGCGCCGGATCGTCTGGGCGGCGGACGGGGCAACGGCGACGCTTTCCGGGCCGCCAGTCTCTCGCAGGGCACGCTCGGCCGTCTCGCGCGTCCGGACCGAGCGACGCAGGCGGTAACCGGGTTTCGATCGCATTTGGCTGCCTCCTCTGGAGCATACGTTCGCGCAACAACACCGAGCGAAGGTAAGCGCGAATGCGAGGTGTTTACAAGGGTTCCGCGGGACACCCCGGCAGAGTCGGCGCAACAAGAGCGGCGTCTGCGGGTTGCTGGTTCGTGCGCTGGCGGCTCGGGAACGTTGCGCGCGGAGGACGGGCCAGGCGCCAAACCGCGCAGGCTCTTAGTGTGCCGGCTGGAGCGGCGGAATCTCACCCCGTCCTGCTGGATTCACGGCCCACGGGTTTACGGGAGAGGACCTCATGGAGTGTTCACGGGAGAGGATCTCATGGAGCTGACTGGAATCCACCACCTGACGGCGGTCTCGGCGCAGATCCGGGAGAACCACCTGTTCTACACGCGGACGCTGGGGATGCGGCTGGTGAAGCGCTCCGTGAACCAGGACGACGTGAGCGCGTACCACCTCTTCTACGCGGACGCGGTGGGGAGCCCGGGGAGCGACCTCACCTTCTTCGACTGGCCGGTGCCGCGCGAGCGGCGCGGGACGCGCTCCATCGCGCGCACGCACCTGCGCGTGGCGGGCGCGGAGACGCTGGAGTGGTGGGCGGGGCACCTGCGCGGCAAGGGGGTGGCCGCGGGCGAGGTGGTGGAGCGCGACGGCCGGCTCACGCTGGACCTGGAGGACCCGGAAGGCCAGCGCCTCTCGCTGATCGACGACGGCGGCGCGGGCGAGGCGCACCCGTGGGACCGCAGCCCCGTGCCGGCCGAGCACCAGGTCCGCGGGCTGGGGCCCATCGTGCTCAGCGTGCCCCGCCTGGCGCCCACCGACGCGCTCCTGCGGCGCGCGCTCGACATGCGCCCGGTGCGCACGTATCCGCATCCCGAGAACGCGCAGCACACCGTGCACGTGTACGAGATGGGCGCGGGCGGGCCGGCCGCCGAGCTGCACGTGGCCGAGCAGCCCGGCCTGCCGGTGGCGCAGCCGGGCGCGGGGGGCGTGCACCACGTGGCCTTTCGCATCCCGGACGCGGACTACGACGCGTGGGCCGCGCGCCTCAACGAGCTGCGCATCCCCAACAGCGGCGAGGTGGACCGCTTCTGGTTCCACAGCCTGTACTTCCGCGAGCCCAACGGCATCCTGTTCGAGATCGCCACGGACGGACCCGGCTTCGCGGTGGACGAGGACGCGGCGACCCTCGGCGAAAAGGTGGTGCTGCCTCCGTTCCTGGAGGGGCGACGCGCCAGCATCGTGGCGAATCTGAAGCCGATCGACTGAAAAAAGCTGGGCTCACACAGAGGCACGGAGGCACGGAGACGACTTCGTCTCGGTGCCTCCGTGTTTTTGCGCAACCTTGCTGCCGGCAACGGGGTAGAAGAACGGAGACCAACCAGGAGGATCCCGGGATGCGCAACCATCTAGTGCGAATCAATGCCCGCTGGCGCCGCGCGGCGGGCGTGCTGCTGGCCGGCTCGGCGCCGGTGGCCGCTTCGGTGGCGTGGGGCGAGGGGCCCCGCCACGAGATCGCCCCGGTGGTGCTGGCCGCCGCCCACGCGGTGCCGATGCCCACGCTGAAGCCAGAGGACATCGTCCCCACGCTCGCCCGCCGGCCGCTGGAGGGGGCGGTGGACGCCGTGCGGGCGGAGGTGAAGCGGGGCGCCTTTCCCGGCGCCGCGCTGGCCATGGGGCGCGGGGGGCACGCGGAGCTGGTGCAGGGCGTGGGCGCCGTCGCCGGGAATGGCGAGACGGTGGATGCCGAGCGCACCGTGTACGACCTGGCGTCGCTCACCAAGGTGGTCGCCACCACCACGGCGGCGATGCTCCTCTACGAAGAAGGGCGCCTGGAGCTGGACGCGCCGGTGTCGCGCTACCTCCCGGAGTTCTCCGGCGGGAACAGGGACGAGGTGACGGTGCGCCACCTGCTGGCCCACACGGCGGGCCTCCCCGCCGGCGCCGGCACGCGCGGCGCCACCGCGGAGGCGCGCCTGGCCTCGCTGGTCGCCACGCCGCTCGTCCACGAGCCGGGCAAGAAGGTGGTGTACTCGGACGTGGGATTCGTGGTGCTCTTCGCGGTGCTGGAGCGCGCGGCGGGGGAGCCGGTGCCGGCGCTGCTGGAGCGCCGCGTCTGGACGCCCCTGGGGATGAACGCCACGCGCTTCAACCCCGGCGCCGGCTGCGCCCGCTGCGCGCCCACCTGGAAGTCGAAGGAGGGCAGGCCCGTCGCGGGCGTCGTGCACGACCCCATCGCCCGCAAGCTGGGCGGCGTCGCGGGGAACGCGGGCCTCTTCTCCACCGCGGCCGACCTGTCGCGCTACGCGGCGATGCTGGCGAACGGCGGCCACCTGGAGGGTGCCCGGGTGCTGAAGGCGGAGACCATCGACACCTTTGCCGTGCGCCAGAAGGGCACGCGCGCGCTGGGGTGGGAGACGCCCTCCGCCAACGGCACGGGCCCCGTCGGCCGCAGCATGAGCGACCGCGCCTTCGGCCACACCGGCTTCACCGGCACCTCGCTCTGGGTGGACCCCGCCAACCAGACCTGGGCGGTGCTCCTGAGCAACCGCGTATACAACACCGACGCACCCAACCGCATCCAGAAGCTGCGCCGCACCGTCCACGCGCTCGTTACGGAAGCCGCCGAGTAAAAAGAAGGCTCACACAGAGACACAGAGGCACAGAGATGAAGTCACCTCTGTGCCTCTGTGTCTCTGTGTGAGCCCATCTTTTGGGGATTGATCACGCCGCGCAGGAAGAGCCAGCCAGCCACCCCGGCGGCGATCGAGGCCGCGAAGATGCCGATCTTGGACTCGTCCACGTGGGCGCCCTGGGGGAAGGCGAGGTTGGCGACGAAGAGCGACATGGTGAAGCCGATGCCGCCCAGCCAGCTCACGGCGTGGATGGCGCGCCACTTGATGCCCGCCGGGAGCTCGGCCAGGCCCGCGCGCACGGCCAGCCACGAGAAGAGCGTGATCCCGATCGGCTTTCCGATCACCAGGCCGGCGACCACGCCCAGCGTCACCGGGTGCGTGAACGCGTCCGCGATGCCGCCGGAAAGGGTCACGCCCGCGTTGGCCAGGGCGAAGAGGGGGATGATGAGGAAGGCGACCGGGCGGTGGAGGTCGTGCTCGATGCGCTGCAGGGGCGCCTGCGCCGCCTCGGTCGCGCTCTCCAGCGCCTGCAGCGCGGTCTGCTGGCGCACGTTGGTGAGCACCGTGGTGGCGCTCGAGCAGGCGCCGCGGAAGTCCTCCAGCGCGCTATCCGCGTGCTCCACGAACTCGTCCTCGTTGATGCGGGTGCGCGCGGGGATGGTCATCGCCAGGAGCACGCCGGCCACGGTGGCGTGCACACCGGACGCCAGGAAGAGGCTCCAGGCCACGATCCCCAGGACGATGTACGGGATCGGCCCGCGCACTCCCAGCCGGTTCGCCAGCGCGCACAGCCCCAGCACCCCCAGCCCCGCCGCCAGCGCGCCCCACGAGATCTGCCCCGTGTAGAACACGGCGATCACCAGCACGGCGCCGATGTCGTCCACGATGGCCAGCGCCGTCAGGAACACCTTGAGCGCCAGCGGCACCCGCGGGCCCATCAGCGCCAGCACGCCCAGCGCGAAGGCGATGTCCGTCGCCATGGGGATCCCCCACCCCGCCGCGCCCTCGCCGCCGAAGTTGAACGCCGCGTAGATCAGCGCCGGCACCACCATGCCGCCCAGCGCCGCCGCCGCGGGAAGGGTGGCGCGGCGGATGGAGGCGAGCTCGCCCACCAGCGCCTCGCGCTTGATCTCCAGCCCCACCAGGAAGAAGAACACGGCCATCAGGCCGTCGTTGATCCAGTGGTGGATGGTGTGCGTCACCCCCCACGGCCCCAGGCGCACGCCCAGCTCCGTCTCCCACAGGTGATGGTAGGCATCCGCCCAGGGCGAGTTGGCCCAGATCACGGCGATCAGCGTGCACGCGATCAGCACGATTCCCCCCGCCGACTCCAGGCGGACGAAGCGCGCAAATGGCGAGAGCACGCGCTGGATGGGCGTGGGCGGAAGCGAAATGGGTGCGCTGACGTGGGCCATCGGAGTCCAGGTCGGGAATCGGTTCGCGGATGCCGGGAAGCGCGTGCTACCCGCGCGGAGCGACAAGGTGCGGCAGCTACTCACGATCCGCCAGACGGGCGGGCGCGCGGCGGTCCCCCGCCAACGTATGCCGCAGGGTGGATGTATGGAGTTGCGAAGAGCCGTGGGCGGCCTCGTGGCCGCCCGGTACCCTGAAGCAGGAACCGCAACTTGAGACACGCCACAACCATCGCGCTCGCCCTGGTGGTGGGAGCCGCCGATTTCGCGGCCGCCCAGCGCACGCCGGGCCAGGGCGCTCGCCAGGCCCCCCAGGCGGAGGGCCAGATCCGCGGGTCCGTGGTGGACGCCACCACCGGCCAGCCCATCCGCTCCGCCACCGCCGAGATCCGCAGCGCCGCCGATTCCTCGCTCGTCACCGGGATGCTGACGGGCGCGGACGGCATGATCCGCGTGGAAGGGCTGCGGCCGGGGCGCTACCTGCTGCGCGTGAGCGCGCTGGGCCACACGCCGGCCACCCGCGGCGGCATCGCCATCACCCCCGCCGCCCCGCGGGCGGAGGTGGGGACGATCCGGCTCGCCGCCTCCGCGGTGGCGCTGGAGGGGCTGACGGTGACGGCCGAGCGGCGCGAGGCGTCGCTGGCCCCGGACCGCAACACCTACTCGCTGCGCGACATGCCCGCCGCGGCCGGCGGCAACGCCGTCGACGCCCTGCGCAACGTGCCCTCCGTGGAGGTGGACATCGACGGCAAGGTGAGCCTGCGCGGCAACGAGAACGTGGTGGTGCAGATCAACGGCCGCCCGTCGCCCATGCGCGGCGAGCAGCTCGGCGCCTTCCTGGCGCAGCTCCCGGCCAACATGGTGGACCGGGTGGAGGTGATCCCCAATCCCTCCGCCAAGTTCGACCCGGAAGGCATGGCGGGGATCGTGAACGTGGTGCTGCGCCAGAACACGGAGCTGGGGCTGAGCGGCGGCGTCACGGCGGGCGGCGGGTCCACCGGGCAGGTGAACGTGTCCGGCAACCTGGGCTACCAGAAGGGGCCGCTGACGCTGTTCGGCAACTACGGCTTCATGCGCGACGACCGGGAGACGACGGGCTTCACCTTCCGCGAGAACCGCTACCTCACCCCGCTCACCTACCTGGAGCAGGACACCCGCGGCGCCATCGCGCCCATCTCGCACACGCTCAACACCAGCGCCGAGCTCAAGCTGGGGGCGCGCGACGTGGTGTCGACCAGCCTGCTGCTGAGCACCCGCGGCGCGGACCGCAACGACGTCAACCTGTACCGCGAGCTGGACCAGGGGCGCGCGCTGGTGGGCTTCCGCGACCGCCGCGCGGACGAGGAGGGGAGCGAGCTCGGGCTGGACTACGTGCTGGGCTACCGGCACACCATCCGCCCGCGCCAGAACGAGTTCGCCGCGGAGCTGCGCTTCAACCGCGACAGCGAGGAAGAGCTCACCCGCTTCAGCGAGCAGGAGCTGCTGCTGGACGGCAGCGCGGCGGGGGGCCTCCCCTTCCTGGAAACGCAGGCCAGCGACGAGCGCACCCGCACCTGGACGCTCACGGCCGACTACACGCGCCCCCTGGGCGAGCGGGTGCGGCTGGAGACGGGCTTCCGCGGCACGCTGCGCCTGCTGGAGAGCGACTTCGACGCGTCGCTCTTCTCCCACGACGCAGGCGCGTACCAGATCGACCCCACGCGCAGCAACGCCTTCGCCTACGACGAGCGGGTGCACGCGGCGTACGGCGTGCTGGGCGGCTCGGCCGGGAAGTTCGACCTGCAGGGCGGCCTGCGCCTGGAGCGCGCGGAAAACGAGTTCGACCTGGCCACCACCGGCGAAACGTTCGAGAACAGCTACGGGAGCTACTTCCCCAGCGCGCTCGTGGCCTTCAACCTGAGCGACTCGCGGCAGGTCAAGGCGAGCTATTCCAAGCGCGTGGAGCGGCCCCGCACCTGGCAGCTCAACCCGTTCGGCCGCGTGGAGGACCCGCTCAACGTGTTCCGCGGCAACCCGTTCCTGCAGCCGGAGTACACGCACTCCTTCGAGGCCGGCTTCCAGCAGTCGGGCGACCTGGGCTCGCTGCAGGTCACCCCGTTCTTCCGGCACACCACGGACGCGGTGCGGCGCTTCACCACGGTGGACGACCGCACCGGGGTCGCCACCACCACCTTCCGCAACGTCGCCACGACGGACTCGTACGGCGCCGACTTCAACGCCTCGCTGCGCCGGGGGCGCCTTACCGGCTTCGGCGGCGTCAGCGCGTTCCGCCAGGTGACGGACGCCAGCAACATCGGCACCGACGTGGGGAGCGACGCCTTCGGCTGGTCGGCGCGCGCCAATGCCACCCTGCGCATCACGCCGCGCCTGGACGCGCAGACCTTTTTGATGTACCGCGCGCCGATGGCCACCGAGCAGGGCCGCGTCTCGGGCCGCTCCATGTTCAACGTGGCCCTCCGCCAGAAGCTGATGGGCGACCGCGCCAGCGTGACGATGCGCATCGTGGACCCCTTCAACACCATGCGCTTCCGCTCGCTGACCGACGACGAGCGCTTCTACCAGGAAACGGAGCGCCGCATGGGCGCCCGCGGCGTCTTCCTGAGCTTCAGCTACAACTTCGGCCAGCAGCCCCGGCTCCGTCCCCGCGACACGGATCGCTCCGGGGAAGAAGACGAACAGCCTTAGCCTCACACAGAGACACAGAGGCACAGAGGCGACTTCGTCCAGGGATTCCGCGCCTGAACGAGGAACCTGCGCAGGGGTCGTCGATCGATTCGCGTCCCTACAGGAGTGCTCCGCTGGGCGCGGGCGGCACCAGGAGGACGTTGCAGGGGGCGCGGCGCGTGACCTCGGCGCTGACGCTCCCCAGCAGCGCGCGGCCCAGCATGCCGCGGTTGTGGGTGGACATGACGAGCAGGTCGCTGGCCTCGGCCTCGGCGTACAGGACGATGGACTCCACCACGTCGGTGCCGCGTACGGCGGTGGCCGCGTTCACCCGGCGCGCGGCCTGGAAGCGCGCCAGGGCGGAGCGGAGGGCCGCGTCCAGCTCCGCGGGCGACTCTGCGTCGCGCTCGCCCGTGACGTACAGCGCCGACAGGCGGGGCACGGACGGATCGCCGAACAGGAGCGCCCAGCGGATCGCGCTCTCCAGCACCGGGTCCATCAGGTGCCGGGGGTCCACGGCCGCCACCACGTGGTGAGCGGGGATCACGACCGGGGCGCGCACCACCAGGCAGGGAACACCCGCTCCCCCCAGCACCCGCTCCGCCGTGCTCCCCAGGAGGCGCCCGCCGGCGCGGCGAACGTGCGGCCCCACCACGATCAGGTCGGCGCCCACCGCTGCCGCCCGCTCCAGGATGGCGCGGTCGGGGGCCGAGATCGCCACGTGCCTCTCCACCCCGGCCGTGGGATGTGCCGCGCCGCGGATCTGTTCGTCCACGGCGGCCTCGGCCGTGGCGACGCGCTCTTCGAACGTGCCGCCGGCGCCGGACGGCGCGGGGGACAGCGCGTCCACGGCGTGCACCACGTGGAGCGTCCCCCCGGACCGGGCCGCGACGTCGGCGGCCGCGCGGACCAGCGCGCCGGACCCCTCGGACAGGTCCGTAGCCACCACGACCGAGCGGAAAGCCCCGTGATCCGCCCGCGATTCGCCAGATTCCGTCATGAGCTCCTGCCTGGGATGAGGTGGGCCTTCTCGGCGAGCGCGGCCGGGTGCCCGCACATCCCAAGCCGAAGCACCTCCAGGCGATCCAAGGCCCCCCCTGCGGGCCCGCGGCTTCCGCCCGAGCCCGCAGGGTGAGTCACCGCAGGGGGACTTCGTGCGGAGCCGCGGCGCCGGCGTCGTTCGTGCCATCGGCGGCCGGTGACGGCGTGGCGTTTTCGGGCAGGGTACCGGTATTTTCATCCCGCTCGGCGGCCTCTCTGGCGCAGGCCGCGGAGAGAATGCCGGGCGAGCACGGGTACGAGCCGCATCTTCATCGAACGTTGCTCCTGCTTGAATCGGCGCGTGGGGTATCGGGACCGGACAACGCCCGTTCCCCGCCGCGGGTCCAGGCAGAAACCGGCAACCGCGGGACGGAATGCCACTCTCTCCCGCTACAGATCCGGGCACGCGCTCCATCTCATCGGGAGAATCAGGTTTGCGGGCACGCGCGGCCCGGAACGACGCCACCCTCCCGCGCAGCATCCACCCACCCGGCCCCGCGCCCATACTCCGACTCATGAGCACTCCCGACACCCGCACGCCCGCCCCACTGCCGCTGGTCCCGCTGCACCACCAGCGGCGCCCGCTGGAAGAGATGCGGGAGTGCGCCCGCTCGTTTTACGAGGAGATGGACCGGCGCCGCACCACGCGGCACTTCTCGTCCGAGCCGGTGCCGCGCGAGCTGGTGGAGTACGCCATCCGCACGGCCGGAACCGCGCCCTCCGGGGCTCACCAGCAGCCCTGGTCCTTCGTGGCGGTTTCCGATCCCGGGCTGAAGCTGCGGATCCGGGAGGCGGCGGAGGAGGAGGAGCGGGACTTCTACCGCGGCAAGGCTCCGGCGGAGTGGCTGGAGGCGCTCCTGCCGCTCGGTACCGACGAGCACAAGCCGCACCTGACGGACGCGCCCTGGGTGGTGGTCCTCTTCCGCAAGCTGCACGGGACGAACCCCGACGGGAGCCGCCGCACCTTCTACTACACCCAGGAGTCGTGCGGAATCGCCGCCGGGTTCTTCATCGCCGCCATCCACCGCATGGGCCTGGTGACCCTCACCCACACGCCGAGCCCCATGGGCTTCCTCCGCGAGCTGCTCGGGCGCCCCGCCAGCGAGAAGGCGATGCTGGTGATGCCCGTGGGCTATCCGGCCGCGGATGCACGCGTCCCCGAGATGGGCCGCAAGCCGCTGGACGAGATCGCGGTCTGGATCTAAGGAATCCCACACGGAGACACGGAAGAGTCTTACCGCGGCGGCGAAGGGCCCCCACCGGCTTCCGCCCGCCGCGCGACCTCGGCGACCATTCCGCTGAAGATCACCTTGTGCGCTGGGAACGAGGCGTACCAGTAGAGGAAGCCGGAGAGGCCCTTGGGCGCGAAGATGGCGGTCTGCACCAGGCGCGTCCCGCCGTCCTCCGGATAGGTGACCCACTCCAGCCACGCCTTGCCAGGCACGCGCATCTCCGCGCGCAGGCGCAGGAGGCGCGGGGGGTCGGATTCTTCCACGCGCCAGAAATCGAGCGCCTCGCCCGGCAGGAGTCGGTCGGGGTCGCGCCTGCCCCGGCGCAGGCCGGGGCCGCCGACGGCCCGGTCCATCACCCCGCGCAGGCGCCACGCCCAGTTCCACACCAGCCAGCCGCGCTCCCCGCCCAGCCCGCTGAAGGTGCGGAAGACGGCCTCGGGGGGCGCATCCACGTGCACCGAGCGCACCTCGCGCAGCGTCCCTTCCCAGTCCTGGAGCTGGTACGAGGGCTGGCTGCCCAGCGCCCCGCTCCACCGGGTGGGGACCTCCTGCTCGGCCACCCGCTCCAGCGCGAGCTCCACCGCCTGCGCGTAGGGGATCGGCTCGACTTCGGGGAACAGGGCGCGGGCCCGCTCCGTGTCCGCCACCACGGGGTGCACCACGCCCATGACCAGCGGCGTGGCGAGGCGGTTGGGGATGGGCGTGACGAATCCCACCCAGAGCGAAGCCAGCCGCGGGGCCAGCACCGGCACGGGCACGATGGCGCGGCGCAGCCCGCGCACACCGGCGTACCCCTGCATCATGTCGCGGAAAGTCAGCCGGTCGGCCCCGATCTCCACCACGCCGCCGGGGGCGCGCTCCAGCGCCAGGAGCAGGTACGACAGGACGTCGCGCACCGCCACGGGCTGCACGTCGTTGAGGATCCAGCGCGGGGCGATCATCGCCGGGATGCGCTCGGTGAGGTAGCGCACCATCTCGAACGACGCGGAGCCGGAGCCGATGATGGGGCCGGCGCGCAGCTCGGTGGCGTTGGCCCGCTCGCGGAGGATCTGGCCGACCTCGGCGCGGCTGCGCAGGTGCTCGGAAACGTCGGCGGCGTGGGGGAGGAGCCCGCCCAGGTAAACCACGCGCGGGACCCCGGCGGCCGCCTCCGCGAAGTTGATCGCCAGGGCGCGGTCGCGGCGCGCGAAGTCGCGCGTGTCGTACATGGAGTGGACGAGGTAATAGGCGCCCTCCACCCCGTGGAAGGCGCGCGGCAGCGTGCCGGGATCGGCCAGGTCGCCCTCCGCCACCTCCACCGCGCCCGCCCACGCGCGCCCCTCGATGCGCCGCCGGTCGCGCACCAGCACACGCACCCGGTGCCCGTCTTCCAGCAGCCGCGGCACCAGTCGCCCGCCGATGTACCCTGTCGCACCCGTCACCAGGACGTTCATCCCGTCTCCCTTTGCGCGTCCCGCGGTGCGGAGCGGCGCGGGGCGGACCACGGGGGCGCGGAGACCCGTCCCCCGTGCGCTCCGCTCTACTTCCCCCCGCGCTTCACGGCCCGCTGCAGCTCGTCCCTGTCCATCTTGCTCCGGCCCTCGATGTCCAGCTTCTGCGCCTGCGCGTAGAGCTCCTTCTTCGTGGGCTCGCCGCCGGAGCGGGAGGATTGCCGCTGCTCCTTGGTGCGCCCCTCCTCCCTGCGCTCCTTGTTCACCGTGCGCGCGGCGATCTCCTCCGCCGTTTTCTCGTCCTCGCCGCGCTCAACGTAGCCTTCCTTGATGTGCTCGAACTGGCGCTCGTCCTTTTTGCTGAATCCACGGGGCATCGTTCACCTCCTGGTTGGGTCGCCCTGAGCGGTTCTCCTCCGTGCCTCCGTGTGAGGCCTCTCCGCCGTTCTCGACGGGTTCCTCCGGCTCGGGCCGCGATCCTCCGGCGCTTTTAGGCAGCGCTCCGGCGCGCGTGACGTACTTCACAAGCTTGATCGCGGCCATGCCGTCGGTCATGCGAGGCGCCGATTCCGCTGCCCCCGCGCGGCCCCGGCCGACGCAGAGAGCAGGCCGTTTCTCGCCGCGCCCGGCTCGGGACCGACATCTACCATTCAACCGCGCCCCGACGCGCTGGGGGTGCGCAGGGTCACCCGCAGCCGCGGACCCTCGCATCCCACATCGCCCCTGCCGCGCCGCACGGCCCCCGGCGTACCCGCATGGCGGCGGGCGGCGGTGCACCTTCCATTCCCCGGCGCGGCACACCTGTTGCTCGCGAGGCTATTGGACAAACCCTGAACGGGAAGGAGTCGATGGCGAAGAAGGAGCTGAAGAAGGGCGACCACGTGGAGTGGGAGACCCCGCAGGGGAAGACGCAGGGCACGGTGGAGCGCAAGGTGACCAAGCGCACCCAGATCAAGGGGCACACGGTCGCTGCTTCGGAGGACAACCCGGAGTACATCGTGAAGAGCGACAAGAGCGGGAAGCTGGCGGCGCACAAACCGGAAGCGCTGCGCAAAAAGCCGTGAGCCCATCGCCGGCGAACGGCCGCAGGCGCTCAGCGAGTTCCGCGGCGGCGTGAACGTGACCACCGTGGGCAGGGCGCCTGGCGCGACCCTTTCGTGCCAGATCCCCGCGGGTCGGGCGTGGCACGCACACGATTGATCGCGCCCGTGGCATCCACGCCCACCCGTCCGGGCCACAGGCGCGGAGTACGACGCGTTCTAACACGGGCGCGGTGAATCGCGCCTCCAGCAGAGGGTTCGAGAATGGATCTGCCCACGATCGCTCCCGAAGCACGCGCGGCCAGGCCCCGGATCACACCGGTTCGCTCCAGCCGCAACAGCGTCAACCTGGTCGAGGTGGCGCCGGGAGTGGACTACCTGACCGTCGGCTTCGTGAACCTGTACGCGGTGGGCGACGTGGAGCAGGGCTGGATCCTGGTGGACAGCGGCCTCCTCGGTACGGCGGCGTTCACGCGCTCGGCCATCGGGCGGCGGCGCGGCCCGCGCGCGCGGCCGCACGCCATCGTGCTCACGCACGGGCACTTCGACCACGCGGGCTCGGCGTACGCGCTGGCGGAGGAGTGGGACGTGCCCGTGTACGCGCACCGGCTGGAGCTCCCCTACCTCACCGGCCGCTCGGACTATCCGCCCCAGGACCCCACGATGGGCGGTGCCATCGCGCAGATGTCGCGCGCGTTTCCGCACTCCGGGTTCGACCTGGGACGCCGCGTGCACCCGCTGCCGGACGACGGGAGCGTTCCGCACGCGCCCGGCTGGAGGTGGCTGCACACGCCGGGGCACACGCATGGACACGTCAGTCTCTTCCGCGACTCCGGCCGTGTGCTGATCGCCGGCGATGCCTTCGCCACGATGGACATGGACTCGTGGACCTCGCACCTGACGGAGCGGGAGGAGTTGGACCGTCCCGCGGCGCCCTTCACCACCGACTGGGGCGCGGCGCGGCGGAGCGTGGAGGAGCTCGCCGGGCTGGAGCCGGCCGTCGTCGCGGCGGGGCATGGGGTCCCGATGCGCGGCCCCGGAGTCGCCGCCGCGCTGCACGGGCTGGCCGCGCGCTTTCCGGTGCCGCCACATGGCCGCTACGTGCACAGCCCGGCGCGGGCGGACGAAGGCGGCATCACGGAATTGCCCCCGCCCGTCCCCGACCCGCTGCCGCTGCGCCTTGCCGGCGCGGCCGTGCTCGCGGGTGCCGCGTTCGCCGTGGCCCGGCGCCGCGGGTGAAGGGCTTCGTGGCCGATGCGGCCGGGGCGCGCGCGTGCGGCGCCGGGAGCACGCGCACGGGTGGTGGAGCGGGGCGGGCGGCGGGCTCCGCCATTGCGCGCCGCGCCCGGGGCATGTTCCTGGCATCTGCGGGACGCCTGTGCCACATACAGGAGTTTGAATGCTTCATACGATGAGCACAGCACGGCCAGCTCGCGAGCCGCGTCGGCCCGGCGCCATGCCCGGCCCGGAGCAGGATCGCGAGACGGACATGCTCCTGCTGGAACGCATTCAGCGCGGCGACGAGCAGGCGCTCAGCGCCTTCTACGACCGCTGGGTGCAAACGGTGTATTCCGTCGCCGCCCACCTGCTGGGCGACGCGGACGACGCCGACGAGGTCGTGGAGCGGACCTTTTCGCGGATCTGGCGCGATGCCTCACGCTACGATCCGGGGCGGGCGGGCGTCGCCGCGTGGGTCGTGGTGATCGCCCGGAGCGAGTCGCTTTCGCGGCGCCGCGGCAGGGTTCGCCGCGTACGGCACGACGCGCTGCGGGTGGATCACCTGGTCCACGAGGCTTTCGTCCCGCCCCCGTCGCCGCTGCGGGAGGCGGAGGAGAGCGAGCGCCGCGAGCTCATCCAGCGCGCGGTCAGCCGGCTTCCGGACGAGCAGCGGAGCGTGGTGCGCCTCACGTTCTTCGACGGCCTCAGCCAGACCGAGATCGCGAGTGCGCTGGGCGTTCCCCTGGGTACCGTGAAGACGCGTGTGCGGCTTGCGTTCGCCAAGCTGCGCGCCTCTCTCGCCGTGCTGCACGAGAGCACCTGAGCCTGGTCACACAGAGGCACAGAGACACAGAGAGGAACACTCCTCTGTGTCTCCGTGTCTCTGTGTGAGCCCTGCTGTTTGGAGCCCCACATGCCCACCTATCAGCGGGAAAACAGATCAATGGGCAAACTTCGACTGGCCCTCTCCGGGGTGAGCCTGCTGCTGAGCGGGTGCGGAGAGCTGCTCGGGACCCAGTGCTCGGACGAGGGGCGCTTCGCCGTGGACGTCGAGGTGCGGGACGCCCGTACGGGCGGCGCCCTCACCGAAGGCGTCGTCGTGATCATCCGGGAAGGCGCGTACGCGGACACGGCCCGGTCCCCCGTGCTGGCGGCGGGGTTCGAGCGGCCCGGGACGTATGACGTGCGCGTACAGAAGGCGGGCTACCAGGAATGGACTCAGCGGGGTGTGCAGGTGACCCGGGGCGGCGGATGCGACCGCCTCCGATCCGCCCGGATCACCGCACAGCTTCAGCCGGCCAGCTAACCCCGGCAGCCGTCCGCGACGAGCCATCCGCTGGAGGGGCCGTGCACGAATGCTCGTGCACGGCCCCTCTCTCTTGATCACCGTTCCGCCGGGGGATGAATCCCCCGGCTGGAACCACGGGAAGCCCGCTGAAGCGGGCTCGCGTCTCCGCCGGATGGGTGCGGCACCCGTACGGGCCCAGTTCATAGAGCCCGTGTCCGACGCATCACAGTCGCCGGAGAGCGGCAGCTATGTAACATTGGGTGCCGCTCTGATGGTGTGCCAAGCAGCCCCAGGTATCCGTTCCGCCCGTGGTATTCTCGTTGCAACGCACGCAACGGGTGGGAAGGGCGGCGCGAGTAAGATCCCACAGGGGGAAGGATGACAACGAAGGAACAAGCGATCCAGTTGATCGAGCAGCTTCCCGCCGACGCGACGATCGATGAGATCGTAGGCGCGCTCCAGCGCCTGAGCGCCATAGCTACGGAGCAGCCGCGGGTCGAGTCGGATGCCGCTCTTCCGGAGGGCAGCGTGTGGGACCTGCTCGAGCACGCCGCCGGGACGGTGGGGATGCCCGCCGATTGGCGGGCGGGCACGAGCATCGCCTGTACGGCAAGCCGCAGCGCTCGGCCGGGGCGTGAGGGCGGGTCAGCTCTCGGCGAGCCAGCCGCGGCTGAGGGCGTAGCGGACCATTTCGGTGCGGGTGCGCAGGCCCAGCTTGTCGGTGATGCGCGCCTTGTAGGTCTCCACCGTCTTGGTGCTGATCTCGAGGTCGGCGGCGATCTCCTTGTTGCTCTGGCCCCAGGCGATGGCCCGGAGCACCGCCTCCTCCCGCTCGCTGAGGGAGGCGGTCGGGATGGAGAACGATCCCGGCGCGCGCCGCGCGTTGCGCAGGAGGCTTCCTGCCAGCCCCGGGTCGACGTACGTGCCCCCGTCGGCGACCATGCGGATGGCGCGGACCAGCTCGTCGGCGGCGGCGCGCTTCAGCACGTAACCCGCCGCCCCAGCGTCCAGGAGCCGCGTCAGGTGGCCGCGGTCGTCGAACGACGTCAGCACCAGGACCTTGACGTCCGGAAGCTCGCGCGACAGACGCTCGGTAGCCGCGGCGCCGTCCAGCACGGGCATGGAGAGATCCATCACCACCACGTCGGGCGTGAGGCGGTGCGCCTGGGCGACCGCCTCCTCACCGTCGCGGGCCTCGCCCACGATCTCGATGCCGCGGCTGGCCTCCAGCATGGCCTTCATCCCGGCGCGGACGACTTCGTGGTCGTCGGCCAGTACGATGCGCACGGTGGTCATCGGGACGGATCGTCGCGCTCTGTGGAGTCGCTCCCGGGCGCAACGGGCGCGCGGATGAAGAGGCAGGTGCCGCCCCCCGGCGAAGACTCGATCTCCAGGGACCCGCCCAGCCGCGCCACACGCTCGCGCATCCCGCGGACGCCCAGCCGCCTCGAGTTCTGGGAGGAAGCCAGGACCGCATCCACGTCGAATCCGGCCCCGTCGTCCTCCAGGATGATGGAAAGGGTGCCCGCGCGGCGCTCGATCACCACGCCTACGTGCCCGGCCCGCGCGTGCTTCACCACGTTGGTAAGCCCCTCCTGCGTCACGCGGTAGAGCATGGTCTCCACCTCGGAGGCGAATCGTTCGTCGCCCAGCCCGATGCGCTGGAGATCCGCGTCGATCCCGTTCCGCTCCGACCACTCGTGCAGCAGGTTCTCGATGGCGGCCGCGAGCCCCAGGTTGTCCAGCGCCGGGGGCCGCAGGTCCAGGGCGAGCTGCTGCACCTCGCGGGCGATCCGCGCCGCCAGGTTTTCCAGCTCCACGATCCGCGCCGACTGCTCTTCGGACTCCGTTCCACTTCGCAGTCCACGCAGCCCCACGAGCAGGGCCGTGACGAGCTGCCCCATCTGGTCGTGGAGCTCCCGCGAGAGACGGAGGCGCTCTTCCTCCTCCGCCACCGCGAGCTGCCGGAGGAGGGCGTTGCGCTCCTCCTCGATCGCTCCCACCGTGATCTGGCCCATCAGCAGCGGAACGCGGTTCAGCCGGCCGAAGACGCGGCCCACGCTCTTGGCGTCCGGCACGCCCGGGTAATCGTCCAGCCAGCGAAGGGCGGCGCCGTCGAGTAGCTGGGCCAGCTCGTCGAACTCCCGGATGATCTCCTGGACGTCGAAGCCCTGGCCGCGCCGCAGGCGGGCGATGTCGCGCATTTCTTCGGTGATGATCTGTTCGGCGGTGAGCTTTTCCGTGTCCGGAACGCACAGGAAATCCGCCGCTTTGGCGAGAACCACGGGAAGATGGTCCAGCAGGTCGCCGTGCGGCAGAACGCGGCGCGGGTCCAGCCCGAGCTGGGAGGACAGGGTATCGACCCAGTCGCTGGTGAGACGCCGGCGGTCACGGACGAGCCGGTCTGCCGCGAACTGCGCAAACGTGGGAGCAGCCTGGTTCATTTCCCCTCCGCGCGAAGGGTGAGGGACGACCTCTGCTGTCTTGGGCGAGGTCAGAACCAGATCGCCGGGGAGGAGGATCCCCTTTGAAGAAGTCCGGTGGTCTCGAAAGAAGGCGAAGGGAGCGCAAGTCGCGCAACTATAACAAGATAGCGGCCCGCGCCCCGTCCGGCAACTCGGATGGGACGCGGGCTCTCCACGCGAGGCGCGGCGCGTTTCAGTGCGCGGCGCTCAGCTCCGGCCGCGGCGGAGCCGCTTCCAGGACGCCGGCGACCGCGGCGAGCAGCTCCGCCGGTGCGCACGGCTTGGCCAGTACCGCGGAGCACCCGATTGCGAGCGCCCTGTCCCGCTGTTCCGGCGAGAGCGCCGCGCCCAGGAGCACGACGGGCACCGGCGGCGACTGCTGGATGCGCATCCGGGCGATGGTGCGGAGCGCCGCGTCGAAGTAGGGGCCGGGGTCGAAGACGACCAGCAGCGGGGCGATCTCCTCGTCGGCGGGAAGATCGGAGGAGCGGCCGGCCTCCACCACCGGGTACCCGCTCCTCCGCAGGAGCCCGCCCAGCGCCGCGCGGGAGCGGTCATCGAGATCGACCACCAGGATCGCCGGCACCGCCTGCCCGTCGCGCGGCGCGGTCCGCGCGGGCGACGGCGAGCCGGGTACGGAGGCCTCGTCCTCTCCGGTGCCGCCTTCCAGCGCGTCGAGCTTCACGAGCGACTCGCGAAGGAAGTCTTCGGCGCGCCGCAACTGCTTGTCCAGCCGATCCCGCCGGCCACATGCCAGGGAAAGGTGAGCGTCTCTTTTGCTGCGATCCATGGTCAACTCAACTCCCTCCGCAATGATACGGGTCGCTTGCCACCCCTGGAGAACCGGGAGCGGCAGGTCCCATCACGATCCGGTCGGCGTTCTCCCCGCCCGTGCATTCCAGGGGGGACGCGGTTCACCTCCGCCCTGCTCACGCGGCCATCCCCAGGAGCGACTGGATGCGGGCGGCGATCAGCTCGGGAGCGCACGGCTTCCCCAGTACGTCGTCGCACACCGCGCGCATCCGCTCCCTCGTCGCCTGCGACTCGCACCCGGTCACGCCCACGATGCGCAGCCCAGCGGCCGGCATGTGCTCCCGCAGCGACTCGGCGGTCTCCACCCCGTCCAGCACCGGCATGCCGATGTCCATCAGCACCAGGTCGGGACGGTGCCGGTGAACGTGCAGGATCGCCTCGCCGCCGTGGGCCGCTTCCACGACGCGGTAGCCACAGTCCAGCAGGAAAGCCACGTACGCCTCGCGAGTGGGGGCGTGATCCTCTACTACCAGGATCGTCTTCTCAGGCATCCTCTTCCTCATCGCCGCAAGTTATTTCCTCTCCGTCGGTTATAAGCTAGGCGGGGGTTGGGGGCAGCGGTATCGGGGATGGCGGAGGCGGGGCGTCAGGGAATTCCCCGACTGAACAGAGCCCACACAGAGACACAGAGACACGGAGAGAAAATCTTCGTGCCGGGCACGCATCGCGCGTGTGGGGACCGGGTCCGCGTGCCACTTCCACCCGCGATCCCCAGGGCCCGGTGAAGCCGAACCCCGAGAGCTCGGAGCTCCCCGTCGAGCGCCGTCCCTTCCGCGTGCTGGTCATCAGCGGGTCGCAGCGAAGGCAGTACAACTGCCCCGGCGTCGATTCCAAGTCGCGCGCCCTGATGCTGCGCATGGCCGACCGCCTCCCGCCGGAGTGGGAGATCGACCTGGAGGACCTGGGCAACGTCTACAAACGCGAGCGCATCCAGCCGTGCAACGCGTGCGCGTCCACCTCGATGGCGCTCTGCGTGTGGCCCTGCAACTGTTATCAAAAGAACGACGGCGCCGAGCCGGACCTGATGTGGAACCTGGACCTGTACGCGCGGCTGGAGCTGGCCGACGCGTGGGCCATCCTCGGCCCGCACAACTGGTACGGGCCCTCCACCAACCTAAAGGCGATGTTCGACCGCCTGGTGTGCATGAGCGGCGGCAACCCGCGCGAGGAGCTGATCGCCCACAAGGACCCGGAGCGGGCCATGGCGCTGGAGCACTCGCCGGAGTGGGAGGAGCTCAGCATCAACCACCTGGAGGGGCGCACGGCCGGGTTCTTTTGCTACGGCGACGAGGGCGCGGACGAGGTGGGGGAGGACGGCCGCCCGAAGAAGCTGCGCCACAAGGGGTACTTCGACCCCAGCGCGGAGCCGTTCCAGGATGCGCGGGACGCGTACGCGCCGCTGGTGTGGCAGTGCCGGTACAGCGGGATCGAGGTGCCGGACGCGCTCTGGCGCTACTGCACCACCGGCAAGGGGAAGCCGTACAGTGACGACCAGGCGGAGGACATGGTCCGCGACGGCGGGTTCCTGCGCGCCTTCGACGAGTGGACGGACGCGTTCGCCGCGTTCGTGCGCGGCAAGGGCAAGGTGCCGCCGGCCCGGTACAGCGCCGTCGGCTACGATCCGCCGAAGCACCGCTGGGCGGACACCCGGCTCAAGTGGCGCCAGGTGAGGATGAGCCTGGGCGCCGCCCCCGCCGGCTCGTCGCCGGCCGAACAGGAGGCGCTGGGGCTGAACCGCGACGCCACCTTCCACCCCGAGCGGAGCGAGAACACCCGTAACCCCTGACGCCCGGCACCCTCCGATCGGCGATGCGGCTCACACAGAGGAACAGAGATGAAGTCACCTCTGGGCCTCTGTGTCTCTGTGTGAGCCCCGCTCTTCCGAGCGCCGCCGCAGATGTGACGGCGCGACCCGCCGCTCCAGCTCGGCGAGCACCGCGTCCACGAGCAGCGCCAGCCCCGCGGCCGGGATGGCGCCCGAGAGGATCCTGTTCGTGTCGGCGAGCGCGAGTCCCTCCACGATGGGCTCGCCCAGGCCGCCGGCGCCGATGAACGCCGCGAGCGTGGCGGCCCCCACGGTGATGACGGCCGCGGTGCGCACCCCGGCCATGATCACCGGCGCGGCCAGGGGAAGCCGTACCCGCAGCAGGCGCTGCACGGGCGTCATGCCGAGCGCCTCCGCCGCTTCCACGGCGGCGGGGTCGGCGTCGCGCACGCCGGTGTACGTGCCCCGCGCGATGGGGTAGAGCGCGTACAGCCACAGCGCCACCAGCGCGGGGACGAAGCCCACGCCCAGCACCGGCACCATGAACGCGAGCAGGGCGATGCTCGGGATGGTCTGCAGCACCCCCAGCACGCCGAGCGCCGCGCCGGCGGAGCGGCGCGCGCGCTCCAGCAGCAGGCCCAGGGGGATGGCGACGAGCACCGCCGCCGCGAGCGCCAGCGCCACGAGCTGCAGGTGCCGCAGCGCGAGATCCAGGACCGCCCCGCGCCTCCCCCAGAGGTAGGCCGCCAGGGGCTCGCCACGGCCCGCGACGCGCGAGGGCGCCACGGGGCGGACGGCTCTCCCCGGCGCGGAGGGCAGCCCCAGGCTCTCCAGCGCGGACGCCGCCACCACCTTCACGTCCTCGCCGTCCACCTCCACGCGCCGGTTGAGGGCCCGCATCGCCGCCTCGTCCAGCCGCCCGCTCAGCAGCGTGAGCGCGCCGACGACCTCGGGCCGCGCCGCCGCCCCGCGGCTCAGCACCGCCGCTGCCTCGTACGGCGGGAAGAAGTTGCGGTCGTCCTCGAGCACCACCAGCCGGTAGCGCTCCAGCAGCCCGTCGGTGGAGAAGCCGTCGATCAGGTCCACGGAGCCGCCGGCCAGCGCCTGGTACTTCAGAGCGGGCAGCAGCGGCCGGATCTGCCCCGGCCGGATGCCGCCGCCGTACGCGCGCTCCAGCCCCGCCAGCCCGTCGGAGCGGGCGATGAAGTCGGGGGTGAACCCCGCCCGCAGGCGCCCGCCCTCGCGCGCGAGGTCGCTCAGCGTCCGCAGCCCGTACCGGGACGCGGTCGCGGGGCGCACCGCCAGCGCGTACGTGTTCTGGAAGCCGAGCGGCGGAAGCCAGCGCACGCCGTAGCGCTCCGCGGACGCGCGCGCCACGTGCGCGAAGACGCGGCGCGGGTCGGCGAGCACGGCCGGGGGGAGGGTGTCGTGGAGCACGGCCAGCAGGCCGGTGCCCGTGTACTCCGGGTACACGTCCACCGCCCCCGTGCGCAGCGCGCCGAAGACGATCTCCGTGCTACCCAGCCCCGGCCGGCGCCGCACCCCGACGCCGTGGGCCTCCAGGAGCTGCGCGAACATCTCGGCCAGCAGGTACGACTCGCCGAAGGGCTTCGACGCCACCACCAGCGGCGCGGCGCCGGGCTCCCCGGCCGCGCCCTGCCCGTGCGCCGCGCGGGGGAAGACGGCCAGGAGCGCCGCGGCGAGCACCCGCGCGGCCCAGCGCGTCATGCGTCCCTCCGGCGGTGCGCGACGGCCAGCGCGCGCTGGGTGAGCGAGCCCACGTACGGCGTGGCGGGCGATGCGAGCAGCGCGTCCAGCGTCCCCCGCTGCTCCACGCGCCCGGCCCGCATCACCACGATCTCGTCGGCGAGGAAGTCCGCCTCCAGCAGGTCGTGCGTCACGAGGAGGGTGGTGATCCCCAGCTCGCGACGCAGCCCGGCGCAGGCGGCCTGCACCTCGGAGCGGGTGATGGCGTCCAGCGCGCCGAACGGCTCGTCCATGAGCAGCACGCCGGGGCGGGCGGCGATGGCCCGGGCCAGCGCCGCGCGCTGCCGCTGCCCGCCGGAAAGCTCGTGCGGGAAGCGCCCGCCGAACTCCCGCGCCGGGAGGCTCACCAGCTCCAGCGCCCGGCGCGCGGCCCCGTCCGCGTCGGGCTGGCCCAGGAGGCCCGGCACGAGCGCCACGTTCCTGAGCACGTCCCAGTGCGGCAGCAGCCCCCCGGTCTGCGGCACGTACCCGGTGTGCCGGCGGAGCGTGACCTCCGTGACCCGCGCCACGTCCTCCCCGCCCACCCGCACCGTGCCCTGCGTGGGGACGACCATGCGGTTGAAGCAGCGCAACAGGGTGGTCTTCCCCGCCCCGCTCTCGCCCACCAGCGCCACGCACCGGCCGCTCTCCACGTGCAGGTCCACCCCGTCCACGGCGGCCACTCCGCCCAGCACGCACCGCACCCCGCGCGCTTCGAGGGGCGCGGGGACGCGTGGCGCCGCCTCTCCCGGCACGCCCATCAGCCGTCCCCCTTTGAAGGTTCGTGTGATCGTCGTTCCTACGCTCCCGTGGTGACCTCTTCGTACGCCACGGTGAGCGGGTCGCGCGGGCCCGCCTGCCCGAACGGCCCCCATGCCTCGAAGCCGGCGAGCGGCGCGCGCATCCCGAGGATCTCCTCGCGCGAGCGCCCCGCCGCCACGTGCCGCTCCACGAACGCGAGCACGGCGCCCAGGTAGTCGCGGAACCGCAGCAGGTCCGCCGAGCTCCCGGTGACCGGGAGACCTTCCCCGGCATGGCCGAAGATGTAGACCGTGTCGCGCGCGTGGGCGCTCGCCACGTGCTCCAGGGTGCGCATCCAGTTGCGCATCGATGCGCCCGCCGCGCGGTCCACCACCGGGTGGGGCCGGTGGAACGCGAGGTCGCCCATGTGCACCACGTTCGCGCGCTCGAAGGTGATGACCGCGTCGCCGCTCGTGTGTGCGCGCCCGTGGTGCCGCGCCACGATGCGCTCGTCGCCGAGCTGCGTGGACCAGGTGTGCGTGAAGGTCATGTTCGGGTACAGCGGCTCCGGAGCAGGCGCCTGGGCTGGCGGCTGCTGCGCCGGCGGCTGCTGCGCGGGCGGCTGCTGCGCCGGCTGTGGAGGCCGCGGCGCGCGCCGCATGTGCTGGTCCGCCATCCCGTGCGCCACCACGCGCCGCGCCACCCCGCGAAACACGCCGTTCCCCCCCGTGTGGTCCCCGTGATGGTGCGTGTTGAGCAGCACGTCCACCCCGCGGTTGCGCGACCGCTCCTGCAGCCCCGCGAGCAGCGCCCGCGCCTCCGCCGGGAACTGCGTGTCCACCACGGCCACGCCGCGCGGGTTCACGAGCCACCCCACCGTTCCGCCGCGCATCGTGAACGTCCCCACGTTGCGGCGCACCAGCGTGAACACCCCCTGCTGCGGCGCGAGTCCGTAGAGCGGACCCCCGAGCATGGCCCCGAGGGTCGCGGCGGATGCAGCGACGAAGTCGCGGCGGCTGAGAGACATCGACCACTCCTGGTTTCGTTGGGGGTTCGCGCGGCGCGATCGCGTGCGCCCGCGCACTGCGCCGACCTCCCAACAAGAATCGCTCCACATACCCGTCGGCCAGACGGCGCCGCGCGAGCGCGGCAATCGCCGTTCGGGCCGGTTGTACCACGAAGCCGTGCCTCTTAGCTCCGAACCCGTGTCCGCTGTCCCCGAGGAGAGCGGACGCTACGGCGCGAGTGGACGCCCGCCGTTGAGGAGAGGAGTACAGTGGAACCGGACGGAGTGGTGCTTCGTCGGGCCGAGCGCGTCTTGACCGTGCCCCTTCAAAACTCGATGCGCAGCGGCGGCGTAGGGCGCCCGGGAGCACGTCTCTTCAACACGAATCCACCCCATGCCGACCCACCCCGAACGACCGGCCCCGAAGTCGTCCCTCATGGAGCGCGCTCTGCTCGGCTGGATCGTCTCGGCTGTGGCGCTCGTGGCCTGGAAGGTTCTCGACACACCCATTCAACGGCAGCTTGCGCGCCGTATCTCTCCCGAGGTACTGCGCCACCTCGAAGTCGTCACCGAAGTAGCGATCATCGCGGGGCTCGCGGTCTCGACGGGGATCCTGCTCGCGCAGGCCTACAGGGCGAAGCGCGGCGGTATCCGGCACAGGTTCCCACGCCTCTGAAGCACCGGCCGGCCCGCATTCCCGAGGCACTACATACGCATCCTCACCCCCAAACCGCTGCGTTACTCACCCCGCGTGTGGTGGCCGCTGCCACGCGGCGGAGGCGCGCGCGGCTGCAACCGGGCCGGGCCGTCGCGGGGCACCGCGGCATGGGGCACCGCGGGATGGGGCACCGCAGGCGCGGGCCGTCGGGCGTCAGGCGTCGGGTCGGGCGTGCGACGTCGGGCGTCGGATGTCGGGCGTCGGATGTCGGGCGTCGGACGTCGGACGTCGGACGTCGGGCGTCGGGGGCGTCGGACGTGGGGCGTCGGGCGCGGGGCGTCGGGCGCCGGGCGTCGGGCGTCGGGCGTCGGGCGTCGGGCGTCGGGCGCGTGGCGCGGGGTACCGGGGGCTGAAGCCCCCGGCTGGAACGACGGGAAGACGGCTGAAGCCGTCTCGCATTGCGCGGGTTGGGCGCGAGCCGAAAGGGGGGCAGACCCGCGCGTCTGCCCCTTCGATGCTTTCGACGGTGCCCGTGCGAGGGGAGGCTGGGCATGATGACCCGGCGATCAACCTTTCGGCGCGAGTCCGCGAAGGCGGACTTTGTGCTGTCGTTGCCGCGAGTTCACTCGCCAGGCCCCACTAGGGACCGCAGGGCGGCGGAGGAGTCGGGGCGATACCGGTACGCGACCCGAACATGATGCGGGGTTCAGCATGATGTCGGCGGTCCAGGCGAGGGCGTTGCCCATGCCGTTCAGCAGGTAAAAGGCAACGTTGAGCTCGGAGCAGGAGCCGAACTTCGCCAGGTACAGGCGGCGGGCGGTTCTCCCGGCGTCGTCCATATAACGCGGGCAGCGGTGGGACTGCGGCGCGACCTGTCACTCGGATGCGCCCGCGGACGGATTCTACACCGCTGCTTCGATGCGGCTCTGCGCGCGTCCTCGCCTGATGCACCCGGCCTGAGCACTCCGCTCTTGCGCGGCGCGGCCCAACGCTCTAGTGTGGCACACACACTGCAACACCGAGCACTGATGCTTGTGACTCTGGACCCCCGCGACGAGCGGCCGCTGTACCTGCAGATCGTGGATCATGTGCGGCGCGCGCTCCTGGTCGGCACGCTCCGGGCCGAGGACCCCCTGCCATCCGTGCGGGAGCTCGCCGCCGAGCTGCTGGTGAATCCGCGGACGGTGTCGCAGGCCTACCGGGAGCTGGAGGGCGAGGGCGTGATCTACGTGCGGCGGGGACAGGGGACCTTCGTGGCGCCCACCGTCCATCCCGACCGCCGGGAGCGGCGCGCCCTGGTGCGGGGAGTGGCCGAGCGCGCGCTGCTCGACGCGCGGCGCAATGGGCTGGGGCTGGACGAGCTGGTCACCATGATCAGGGAAGTGGCGGCCGAGGACGAGGGGGAGGGCTCCCCGACGGCCTCCACCATGAAACGGGGCGAGGAGCAAGGAGCCGCGTGACCTACACCGACCCACGAGCCGGCGATTACGCGGTGGCCACGCACGGGCTGTCCAAGCGGTACGGCCGCGAGTCCGCGCTGCGAGAGGTGGAGCTGCGGGTGCCCGACGGGGCGGTGTACGTCCTGGTCGGGGTGAACGGCGCGGGCAAGAGCACCCTGTTCAAGGTGCTCATGAACCTGGAGCGGCCGGATGCCGGCACCGCGCAGGTGTTCGGGATGGACACCGGGCGGGAGGGACCCCAGGTGAGGGCGCAGGTGGGGTACGTGCCCGAGCGCCAGGACGCCCCCTACCGGGGGATGACGTGCGCCCGTCTGCTTCGGCACGCGGCGGCCTTCTACCCGGAGTGGGACCACGGGTACGCGGACCACCTCACCCGCGCGCTCGGCATCCAGCCGCAGCGGCGGGTCGGCGGGCTGTCGAAGGGCGAGACCAGGCGCCTCCAGCTCGTGCTGGCGCTCGCGCATCGCCCGCCGCTCCTGCTGCTGGACGAGCCGACCGACGGGCTGGACCCGGTGGTCCGCAGGCGCGCGCTGGCGCTGCTGGCCGAGCACCTGGCCGACGCGCCGACCACCGTCGTGATCTCCACGCATCACATCCACGAGCTGGAGAGCCTCGCGGACCACGTGGGCGTCCTCCGCGAGGGACGGCTGGTGGCGCAGATGCCGCGTGAAGAGCTGCAGCGCACGGTGCGGAGCTACCGGCTGGAGGTGCCCCAAGGGTGGGAGGCGCCACGGGAGCTGCAGGCGACGGGGGTGCGGCGCTCCAGCGCCGGGCGCGATCTCCGCTGCACGCTGGTGGGCGAGGAACGGGTGGTCACGCGGCGCCTGGCCGCCGCCGGGGCCCGCGTGCGCCAGGTGAGCACGCTGGCGCTGGAGGACGCGGCGCTCGCCTTCCTTCCCGAGGATCCCGCATGATGACGGCACCCGCCTTCCAAACCGCCGCCCGGCGGACCCGGGGCACGCCGCCGCGTCTGCGCGCCGTGCTGCGGGAGCAGCTCCGCGCGACGGGGCTCGCCCTGCGCGGGGCGGCGCTGGCCGCGGCCGCGCTCGCCGCGCTGGCCACGATCGTGATCGCCGGCCAGATCGCGAGCGGGGGCGCGGGGGTCAACTTCTTTTCCTGGCTCTCGGTGCCCGGCCTCATGGGCGCGCTGCTCCCCATTGCCGTCTGGGGAGGGGACGGCCGCGCCGGTCCGGGCTTCCTGTGGACGCTCCCCGTGGACCGCCGGCGGCACGCCCTCACCAGGGTCCTTGCCGGGTGGGTGTGGCTGATGGGCGGCGTCGCGCTCTTCTCGCTCTGGATACTCGCGCTCACCCTCGCCTCCGGCGGCCCGGCGCTGCCGGTGGAGACGCTGCACGTCCTCACCGCCCAGGTGCCCGCTTCCGCCCGGCTGGACGCGGCGGCGCTGCGGACCGTCGTGTGGGCGCCCGGACCGCTGATCTGGGCCGTCCCGTTCACCGGGGCCACGGCCGCCTACCTGCTCGCCAGCGCCCTGGCGCTGGCGAGCCGCCACCCGCTCCGCTGGGTGATCGGCATCGTGCTCGCGAACCTGTTCGCGTCCATCGCCAGCGAGGTGGGGAGCACGCACCCGCGCGTGGGCTGGCTGGCCGACGCGCCGGCGCGCGCGCTGCAATCGCTGGTGGAAGGCCGCTACGGGCTGGACACGCTGCTCACGGCGCGAGCCGCGTCGCTGGACAACACCATGACCATGCTCTCCGGGGAGTCGCGCGTGGTGTGGTCGGCGGTGCCGGAGCTCGGCCACTGGGGCACCGCCACCCTGCTCTGGACCGGCGCGAGCCTGCTCGCGCTGTGGGCCGCGGCCTCCCGGCACCGCGAGCGGCGGCGCGCCTGACCGCCTGCCCCTCCCGCTTGCGCGCGGCGGCATGGTGATGTAGTGTTGCATAGACACCGCAACACCACTCCTGCCCCACGTGTCCCGCATGGAACTCCGGATCGAGCACCTCGCGAAGACGTACCCCAACGGGGTGCGGGCGCTGAACGACGTCACGCTGACCATCCCGCGCGGCATGTTCGGTCTCCTCGGCGCCAACGGCGCCGGCAAGTCCAGCCTCATGCGCACGCTCGCCACGCTGCAGCAGCCGGACACCGGCCGCGTCACCCTGGGCGGCATCGACGTGCTCGGCGAGCCGGACCGGGTGCGGCAGACGCTGGGCTACCTGCCGCAGGAGTTCGGCGTGCACCCCCGCGCGAGCGCCGAGGAGCTGCTCACCCACTTCGCCATCCTCAAGGGGATCACGGGCCGCCGGGAGCGCCGGGAGGCGGTCGAGCGGCTGCTGCGCCAGGTGAACCTGTGGGACGTGCGCAGGCAGCGCCTGGGCGGCTACTCGGGCGGGATGCGCCAGCGCTTCGGTGTGGCCGTCGCGCTGCTCGGCGACCCCACGCTGCTCATCGTGGACGAGCCGACCGCCGGGCTGGATCCGGCGGAGCGGGTGCGCTTCCTCAACCTGCTTTCCGAGCTGGGGGAGCGCGCCGTCGTCATCCTCTCCACGCACATCGTGGAGGACGTAAGCGAGCTGTGCACGCACATGGCCATCATAGACCGGGGTCGGATCCTGCTGGAGGCCGAGCCGCTGCGCGGGGTCGAAGACCTGCGGGGCCGCATCTGGCGCCGCATCGTGGACCGCGACGCGCTTCCCGGCGTGGAGCGGTCGCACGCCGTCGTCTCCAAGAAGCTGCTCGCGGGGCGCACCCTGGTGCGGGTGTACGCGACCACCTCCCCGGGCGCGGGGTTCGAGCCCGCCGAGCCGGAGCTCGAGGACGTCTACTTCTGCACGCTGGCCGGGCACGATGCCGGGGCGCCCGCGCTGGTGGAGGTCGCATGAAGCTGCGCGAGATCATCCGCTACGAGCTGTGGTACCAGGCGCGCCGCCCCGCCCCCTGGCTCTTCCTGGGCACCCTGGCGGGGCTCGCCTACCTGCTGGCGCGCCTGGTGATCGCCGACGCGGCGGGCGGCGACGTGCCGGTGAACGCGCCGTACATGCTCGCGTCGATGATGCACGTGGCGGGGATCGCCGCGCTGCTGCCGGCCGGGGCGGTCGCGGGGGAGGCGGCGGGGCGCGACGTGATGACGCGCATGACCCCCCTGGCCTACACCGCGCCCGTGGACAAGGCGGCATACCTGGGCGGCCGCCTCGCCGCGGCGCTGCTCCTGGGCGCGGGGCTGTCGCTGGCGGCGCCGGCCGGCACCCTGCTGGCCGTCGTCACCTCGGATGCCGCGGCCGACGTGCTGGGCCCCCTGCGCCCCGCGTACTACGCGTCCGCCTGGCTCGGCATGGGGCTCCCCAACGCGGTCGTCGCGACGTGCCTGGCGTTCGCCCTGGCCACCTTTGCGCGTCGCCCCATGGCCGGCTGGGCGGCGGGCGCGCTGCTCTTCATCGCCTCCCTGCTGTGCCTCACCTTCCTGGCGGGGTGGCTCGGCCAGTGGACGCTCGCCTCGCTGGCCGATCCGCTGGGCCACACCACGCTTCAGGAGATGGGCCAGGCGTGGACCCCCAACGCGAAGCGCACCCGCGCCCCCTGGCTCACGGCGAGCTACCTGCGCAACCGCGCGCTCTGGCTCGGCGTCGGCGCGGGGGTGCTCGCGCTGACGCACCGCCGCTTCCGGCTGGCGCACCACCTGCCCGCGCCGGGGCGCGCGCGCGTCACGGCGCGCCCGGCGGC
>CADCTW010000184.1 GCA_902805735.1 uncultured Gemmatimonadota bacterium
ACCAGCCCCTGGAACTTGTCGTTGCGGGCCACGAAGTCCGTCTCGCACCCGACCTCCACCATCACGCCGATCTTGCCGCCCATGTGGATGTAGGCGCCCACCGAGCCCTCGGTGGCCTCGCGCTCGGCGCGCTTGGCGGCCTTGGCCGCGCCGCGCGTGCGCAGCAGGTCGATCGCCTTCTCCTGGTCGCCGCCGGTCTCGGTGAGGGCGGTCTTGCACTCCATCATCCCCGCGCCGGTGCGGTCGCGGAGCGCCTTTACGTCCTGGGCAGTGAAGCTCATAGCCGTTTCGGTATCCTCGTAGGTCCGTTAAGTCCAGTGCCGCGCCCCCGGCGCGGCTGCAAAAATCGGGGCCACGAGCGCTTTGCGCCAGTGGCCCCGAGAAACCAGCCCGGCCGTCGGCGCGCCTTACTCCGCGTCGCCGCCCTCGGCCCCGCCCTCGGCGCCCATGCCGCCGGCACCCGGGCCGCCCGTAGCGCGGCGCTTGCGGCGCGGACGGCGCTTCTGGCCGTCACGGTCGCCGCGGTCCGCCGGTGCGCCGGCGCCCGTCTCGGTGGAGTACGAAGTCACCTCGGCCTCGTCGGCGCGGCGGCGCGCCTCGTCCGGCATCGACATGCGCGCCTCGTGCGCCGCGTCGGCCATGGCGGCCGAGATCACGGTCACCGAGCGGATGGCGTCGTCGTTGCCGGCGATCGGCACGGTGAGCACGTCCGGGTCCGCGTTGGTGTCGGCGATGGCCAGCACCGGGATCCCCAGCTTGTTGGCCTCCTGCACCGCGATGCGCTCCTTCTTGGAGTCGACCACGAAGAGCGCCCCCGGCAGGCGGGCCATGTCCTTGACGCCGCTCAGGTACTTCTCCAGCCGCTCGCGCTCGCGGTCCAGCATCAGGCGCTCCTTCTTGGTGTAGAAGTCGAAGGCGCCCTCCTCCTGGCCGCGCTCCAGCTCGCGCAGGCGGCGGATCTGCTTCTTGATGGTGGCGAAGTTGGTGAGCATCCCGCCCAGCCAGCGCTCCGTCACGTAGAACGAGTTGGAACGCTCGGCCTCGCTCTGGATCACCTGGCGAAGCTGCTTCTTGGTGCAGACGAAGAGGATGCGCTCGCCGCGCGAGACGATGCTGCGCACCAGCTCCTGCGCCAGCTCCACCTGCCGGAGCGTCTTCTTGAGGTCGATGATGTAGATCCCGTTGCGCTCCGCGAAGATGAAGCGGCGCATCTTCGGGTTCCAACGGCTCGTCTGGTGTCCGAAGTGGACGCCAGCTTCGAGGAGTTCCTGGATGGTCGGCTGGGCCATGACTCTCGTGTGCCTTTGACTGGTTTTCCCGGCGCGCCCCTCGGCGCCCGGGCTTCCACCGCCGTCATCCGCCGCCTCGACCGCGCGTTGCGCGGCACCCGGAGCAGCGTCGGGCGGTGTGCGGGATGGTACCGCGTTTGGGGAAGCGGCGCGGCGCCGGGGCGGAGCTCCGCCGCCGGCACCGCTCGCCTCCAGCGCTCGCGGTTAGCGCTTGGAGAACTGGAACTTCTTGCGGGCGCCCGGACGGCCGGGCTTCTTCCGCTCCACCTCGCGCGGGTCACGCGTGAGGAGGCCCTCGGGGCGCAGGCGGGCGCGGTTGGTCTCGTCGACCTCCAGCAGCGCGCGCGCCACGCCCAGGCGGATTGCGTCCGCCTGGCCGCGGAGGCCGCCGCCGTTGACGTTCACCTTGACGTCGTACTTCCCTTCCGTCTCCGTGGCCACCAGCGGGCGCAGCGCGCTCTGCCGGAGGACGTGGCGGGGAAGGTAGTCTTCGATGGTGCGCCCGTTGATCTCCCACGTCCCGTTCCCGGGGCGAAGGTACACGCGCGCCACCGACGTCTTGCGGCGCCCGATGGCGTGGAACTGTTCAGTGGCCATTGTTAGGTGCCGATCAGAAGGTGAGTGTTTCCGGGTTCTGCGCGACGTGCGGGTGCTCGGACCCGGCGTACACCTTGAGCTTCTTCCGCATCTGGCGGCCCAGGGCGTTCTTGGGGAGCATGCCCTTGACCGCGAGCTCGATGACGCGCTCGGGGTGGCGGGCGATCATCTCCTTGAAGGGGATGAACTTCTCGTGCCCCATGTACCCGGTGTGCTTGAAGTAGGCCTTCTGGTCGGCCTTGTTGCCGGTCAGCTGGACCTTTTCGGCGTTGATGACGATGACGAAGTCACCCGTGTCCAGGTGCGGCGTGTACGTCGGCTTGTGCTTTCCGCGGAGAACGCGGGCTACCTCGGTCGCGATGCGCCCCAGCACCTTGCCGCCGGCGTCCACCACGTACCACTTGTGCTCGATCTCGCCGGCCTTGACGGCATACGTCTTCATGATGCTCCCCACTCCGCCGCGCCGGCTGCCCGGGCGCGCGGAATGCCGGCCACGCGCCGGCGTCTGATGTAAGAAAAAATCTCCGCCTCCGGAGCCTCCGGGGCGGGCATAGCGTGGAACACTACAGCCCGATAGCATACCGGCTTTTCGGGCTTTTGTCAACCGCGGGGGCTCACACAGAGACACAGAGGCACAGAGATGAATTCGTCTCTGTGCCTCTGTGCCTCTGTGTGAGCCCTATTCGTGGCGGAGCGCTTCGACAGGGTCCAGGCGGGCGGCCTTGCCGGCCGGGTACAGGCCGAAGAGGATGCCCGCCCCCCCGGCGGCGGCGATGGAGACGAAGACCGCCCAGAGGGGGATGGTGGCCCGCACCGGCGTGGCCGCGGAGATGCCGGCGGCCAGCGCCGCGGCCAGGCCCAGGCCGATGGCGCTGCCGATGACCGTCACCGTGACCGACTCCACCAGGAACTGCCAGAGGATCTCGCGGCGCGTGGCCCCCAGCGCCTTGCGCACGCCGATCTCGCGGGTGCGCTCCGTCACCGAGATCATCATGATCCCCACCACCCCCACCCCGCCCACCAGCAGCCCGATGGACGAGAGCACCAGCAGCACCATGCGGATGGCCAGGGTCACGCGGTCGAAGGTGGCCTTGAACGACTCCTGCTTCACCAGGGCGAAGTTGTTCTCCACGCCCGGGCGCAGGCCGCGGGAGCCGCGCAGGGCGGCGGTCACGTCGTCCATGGCGCGCTCCTGCGAGTACCCCGCCTCGGGCACCACCAGGAAGTCCATCCACTCCGCGTCCGCGTCCAGGTCGCGGATGGCCGTGGTGGTGGGGACCACCACCCAGTTGGCCTGCGCGCTCGCGAAGATGTTGTCCTTGATCTTGTAGACGCCCGCCACGCGGAACTCGCGCCCGTCGATGCGGATCAGCCGCCCCACCGCGCTGCTCCCGGGGAAGAGCTGCTCCGCCAGGTCCGGGGCCAGCACCGCCGTGTGGGCCGTGCGCTGGTCGTCCATGGGGAGGAAGTTGTTCCCCTGGAGGAAGTCGCCCTTGGTGTACTCCACCCAGTCCGCGGTGCGCCCCATGACCTGGGCGCCGCTCACGGCGCGGGGCCCCACGCGCACCTCGGCCCCCAGGTCGATGGAGGTGGTCACGCTGCGCACGGAGGGGAGCGCCTCGATCATCGCCGCGTCGGCGAAGGTCAGCGCGGGCTTCCCCTCCCACGGCGGCTTGCCGCTGCCGTTGTTCACGAAGGCGAGCTGCGTCTGGTCGAAGCGCGTGGCGACGAAGTTGTTGGGGCCCATGGCGTCCAGCCCCTCCATCACCATGCGCTGGAAGCCGGTGATGGCGGCGGCCATGGTCATCACCGTCGCCACGCCGATCACGATCCCCAGCGTGGTGAGGAAGGCCCTCACCTTGTTGGAGCGCAGCGCGTCGATGGCGATGCCGATCCCTTCGCGGGTCGAAGTCAGGTTCATGGCGCCCTCAATCCGCCCGAAGGGCGACGATGGGGTCCAGCCGCGAAGCGCGGTAGGCCGGGTACACCCCGGCCATCAGCCCCACCCCCACCCCCAGCCCGATCCCCAGCATGATGGAGCCGGGCGACACGCGCGCCGGGATGGGCGACACCGCCGCCACCACGTACGCCAGCCCCACGCCGGCGAGGATCCCCAGCACCCCGCCGGCCCCGGAAAGGGTGCCCGCCTCCACCAGGAACTGGAGGAGGATGTCGCGGCGCCGCGCGCCCAGCGACTTGCGCACCCCGATCTCCCTCGTGCGCTCGGACACGGCCACCAGCATGATGTTCATGATGACCACGGCGCCCACCACCAGCGAGATGGTCACCAGCATGGGGAGGGCGGTGAGGAGGAACGACGAGATCTTGTCCCAGAAGCCCAGCGCCTCGTCGGCCGTCTCCAGGATGAAGTCGTTCTCCTCGCCGGGCTTCAGGCGGTGCCGCACGCGCATCAGCCCCGCCAGCTCCGACTGGCCCCGCGCCATCAGCTGCGCGTCCGGAACGCGCAGGTAGATGTCTTCCACCACGTTGTTGCGCAGCAGGGAGCCGTTGATGGGCGAGCGGATGGGCGCCACCACCATGCGGTCCATCGACATCCCGAACAGCGTCCCCTGCTTTTCCAGCACGCCGATGACGCGGTAGGGGATGTTCACGATGCGCACCTCCTTTCCCAGCACCGGCCGGCCCTCGAAGAGCTTCTGGGCCACCTCGTCCCCCAGCACCACCACGGGAACGCCGCGGTCGGCCTCGCTCTCCGTGTAGCTGCGCCCCACGGCGATCTTGAGCTCGCGCACGTTGAAGAAGCCGGCCGAGGCGCCCACCACGTTCACACCCTCGATGAGCTTGCCGCGCCCGTCGCCCACCTTCCCCATCTCGTCGAAGGCGTGCGCGAGGACGCCGGGAGTGCGCACCCGCTCCTCCAGCCAGCGCGCGTCGTCGTGCGTCAGGCGGGGGCGGCGCTGCCAGGCGCGCCAGGTCTTCTCGTCCGCCGGCCCGCCGCCCACGGACGGGAGGCGGCGCACGTTGATGGTGTTGAAGCCCAGGATCTTGCCGGCGAACTCCTCCTTCATGTACGCGTTCATCCCCGTGATCAGGGTGATGACCGCGATCAGGAAGGTGACGCCCACCACGGTGCCCAGCACCGTGAAGAACGCGCGCAGCTTGTTGGCGCGGATCATCGCCAGGGCGATCCGCACCGCCTCGCGTGCGTTCATCGGGTCAGACCTCCGACAGGGCGCGCCCGGACAGGGCGCCCACCTCCACGCGCACCTGCGAGCGGTCGCTGGCGATCACCCCGTCGCGCAGCGTCACCACCCGGTCCGCATGGGCCGCGATGTCGGGCTCGTGCGTCACCATGATGATCGTCTGCCCCTCGCCGTGGAGGCGCTGGAAGAGCGCCATGATCTCTTCGGAGGTGCGCGAGTCCAGGTTGCCCGTGGGCTCGTCGGCCAGGATGATGGAGGGGCGCGTGACCAGCGCGCGGGCGATGGCCACGCGCTGCCGCTGCCCGCCCGAAAGCTCGTTGGGGCGGTGGTCCAGGCGGTCGGCCAGCTCCACGGCGCGCAGCGCCTCGGTGGCGCGGTCGCGCCGCTCGGCCTTCCCCACCCCGGCGTAGACCAGGGGGAGCTCCACGTTCTCCAGCGCGGTGCTGCGCGGGAGGAGGTTGAAGGTCTGGAAGACGAAGCCGATCTCGCGGTTGCGGATGCGCGCCAGGTCGTCGTCCTTCATCCCCGCCACCTTCTGCCCGTTCAGGATGTACTCCCCCGCCGAGGGGGTGTCCAGGCAGCCGATCAGGTTCATGAAGGTGGACTTGCCGGAGCCGGAGGGCCCCATGATGGCCACGTACTCGTTGCGCGCGATGGACAGGTCCACTCCCCGCAGGGCGCGCACGGTCTCCGCGCCCATCTGGTACTGCTTCTGGAGCCCGCGGACCTCGATCAGCGCTCCCGCCGCCGTCACTTGCCCCCCTTCGCGGCGCTCTCGGCGGGGGCCTCGGTGCGCACGTGCTTGTCGTGCTCCAGGTCGCGCACCGCCTGGTAGCTGCCGGACACCACCGTCTCGCCGCCGCGCAGCCCCTTGCGAACCTCGAAGTAGCGGTCGCCGGCGATGCCGATCTCCACCGGGGTCCACGCGGCCTTGCCGTCGCGCACCACGAACACGCCCGTCACTTCGGTGCTGCGGCGGGCGCGGGCCTCGGCCGCGTCCTGGTCCGCCGACGTGGGGGCGGCTTCCTCGCCCTCGTCCGCCTGCTTGAACTTCTTTCCTTCCCGGTCGCGCACCGTGAGGGCGATGATGGGCACCGAGACCACGCCGCGGCGCGACTCGGTGACCACGTCGGCGGTGGCCGACAGGTCGGGGCGCAGCGAGGCCGGGGGCGTGTCCAGGGTGATGACCACCTCGAAATCCACCGACTGCTGGTCGCTGACGGCGGCGGGGCCGGCGGCCTGCACGGCGCTGTTGCCGATGCGCGTCACGCGGCCGCTGAAGGCCTGGTCCGGGAAGGCGTCGATGCGCACCGAGGCGCTGTCGCCGATGCTGACGTTGGGGACCTCCGTCTCGTCCACCTTGATCTTGGCCTCCATCACCGACAGGTCCGCCACGGTGAGGAGCAGCGAGCCGGGATTGTTCATCGTCCCCATCACCGCCGTCTCCCCTTCCTCGATGTTGAGGCGGGTGACGCGGCCGCTCATGGGCGCCACGATCACCGTCTTGGCGAGGTTGTCGCGCGCCTCGGAAAGGGCGGCCTGCGACTGCGCCACGGCGAAGCGCGCGGCCTGCAGCTCGGCGCCGGCCACTTCCCCGGCGGTGCGCGCCTGGTCCAGCTCCTGGGCCGAGATCAGCTCCTTGCCCTGGGCCAGCATCTCGGAGCGGCGCACGTCGTTCTGCGCCTTCATCAGCTGCGCGCGGGCCTGCGCCTCGCGGGCGCGCGACTGGGCCACGGCGGCCTCGGCACGGCGCATGGCGCTCTGGTACTGGCTGGGGTCGATGCGCAGGAGGAGGGCGCCCTTGTCCACCCACTGCCCCTCTTCCACCGCCACCTGGATCACCCGCCCCATGATGTCGGCCGAGATGTCTACCTTGCGCTTCGGCTCGATCTTGCCGCTGGCGGTGACCACCTCCACCAGGTCGCGGCGGGCGGCCGCCTCGGTGCGCACCTCCACGCCGTCGGGCCCGCGGTTGGCCATCGCGATCCCCGCCACCCCCCCCACGGACACCAGCAGCCCTACCGCGATCATCAGCTTGCGCGACATCTCTCTATTCTCCCGTCCGGCGAAGGGGCCGGAGGCGTGTGGGTGCTAACGGAGGGACCGGCCGACCAGCGCTTCGAGCGCGGCCAGCGACTTGTGGAAGTTGTAGACGGCGTCGATGCGGGCGCGCTCCGACTCGCGCAGCGAGGTGAGCGCGTCGGTGACCTCCACCGAGCTGGCGGCGCCCAGCCGGTAGCGCTCCTGCGCCAGGCGCAGCTCTTCGCGGGCGCGCTCCACCACCCGCTCCTGGAGCTGCGCGGCGCTGTACGCGGTGCGCAGCGAGAGGAGCGCCGTCTCCACGTCGGTGCGGAGCCTCAGCTCCTGCGCGCGGAGCTGCAGCTCGGCGTCCTGCGCGCCCACGCGGGCTTCCTCGATGCGCCGCTCGCGCTGCAGGCCGTTGAAGATGGGGAGCGAAAAGGTGACGCCGGCCGAGAGCGGCTGCCGCTCGTAGCCGAAGGGGAAGCTGGGGTTGGCCTCGCGCACCACGCTGCGCACGCTGTCCGCCACCGCCGGGTTGTTCACGTCGAAGCGGGAGCACGACTGCGGAGACTGCCCCAGCAGCGCGGCGATCTGGTTGCCCTGCATGCACCCGGCGAAGCGGCCCTCGACGTTGGCCAGGGCGTTGTCGTACAGCGGGTTCAGGTTGCCCGCGCTGTACACCGACCCGCGCCAACCGGCGCTGAAGCTCACCGACGGGAGGTACTGCGTGCGCGCCGCCCGGATCCCCGTGCGCGCCGCGGACATGTTGGCCCGCGCCGACGCCAGGTTGGGGTTGTTCGCCTGCGCCATCTCCACCAGCGCCTCCGCCGTCCAGCGCGGCTCGAAGAGGGTGAAGGTGGAGGTGAGGCGCGTGTCCGCCGGGATCGACCGGCCCATCGCCTGACCCAGCCGCAGCACCTCGGTGGCGTACACGTTCCGCTGCTGCAGGAGCGTGACCTCGGCCTGGCCGCGCTGCACCTCGGCGCGGCGCAGGTCCAGCGGGGTGCCCACGCCCACCTCCAGGCGGGCCTTGGCGAGCCGCTCGTGCTCCACGGTGCGCGCCACTTCGCGCTCCGCCTGGGCGGCCTGCTCGCCGGCCTGCAGCGCGGTGATGTACTGCTGCGCCACGGTGCTCACCATGCTGGCCTCGTACCCCTCCACGCGCCGCGCCGTGGCGTTCTCCTGGGCGCGGGCGATGCGCGGCTGCATCAGCTTGCTGCCGCTGAAGTCGTACTGCAGACCCAGGTAGTAGCCGGACGAGTAGTACTGGGGCCGCACGCCGAACACCTCTGCCCCGAAGCGCTGCACGCCGCTGCCGGTGTAGCCGAAGTCGGCCTGGGCGTTGGCGGAGGGGAGGAGGAGGTCGGCGCGGGCGGCCCGCAGGGCCGCGCGCGTCTCGCGCTGGTCGTTGCGCTGCGCCAGGAGGTCGGGATTCACCTCGCGGGCCGTGGCGACGGCCTGCTCGATGGTGAGCCCCGCGGGCTGCTGGGCGGCGAGCGGCGTGCCGGCGGCGGCCAGGGCCGCGAGGGCCAGGACGCCGGTGTGGCGGCGGTGGATGAGCATAGGACGTTGCGGATGGAGGTGCGAGCTGCGGGCGGACGCGCCGTGTTGACGCCTCCTACGGGATGCCGCGGGGAAAGTTTCAGCCCCCCGGCGTCCCACGCCGGCACCGGGCGAATGCCCCGCGCGAACGGCGTTCAGCGTTGTATTATAACGACTTGCAAAGCATCCCGGAACCGGCGCAGATGGCTCGCGGCGGAAGTGGCGGCTGCCACGCGCGGAGTGGAGGCTGCACCGCCCGGGGGGGAAAGAGCGCACAATTTAGCGTAAAGAGAGGCAGAGCGGAATCCCTCCGGCACGGGCATTCCGCGCGCGGGACGGAACCGGTATGCTTGAGACGTGATCGCCACAGGCCGCGGCGCCGCGATCCCACACGAAGGCGCGGAGGGAGTGGTTGCTTCCGTGCCACCATCGATCTGAACGCGAGGGACCCAACATGCTCACCCGTCTCCGCCCGCGGCTCGCGGGCGCCGTCTTCCTGCTGGCTGGCGCCGCGCTCCCCGCCCGCGCGCAGCGCGACAGCGCCGCCTTCGTCACCACGTACGGGAGCGACACCGTGTCGGTGGAGCGCTGGGTGCGCGACGGCAGCCGGTGGGAGGCCGCGGTGCTGGACAGGTCCCCAGTGGCGCTGCTGCGGCGCTACTCGGTGGAGCTCAACCGGTCCGGCAGGGTGCAGCGCTTCGAAGAGCGCTGGCACAATGCGGGGGATCCCACGGGCGCGCCCACCCGCACCCTGGTGCTGGAGCCCGCGCCGGGCGGCTGGATAGGCCGCATCACGGAGTACGGCAGCACGCGCGAGGGGATGGTGGCGGGCGACCCCGCCGCCCTGCCCTACCGGTACCGCGAGCACTGGCCGCTGGAGCTGGCGATGTCGCGCGTGCGGCCGGGCGCCGCGCGCACCCTGCCGATGCTGGACAGGCTGGAGGTGATCCCCGTGATGCTGGAGCGCGGCGCCGGGGGCGAGGTGAGGGTGGTGCAGGAGAGGAGGGCGCCCTACGTGGCGCGGGTGGACGAGGCCGGGAACATCCAGGGGGTGCACATCCCCATGGTCCCGCGCGACCTGGTGGTGACGCGCGCTCCGTGGATGGAGATCGACGAGCGGGCCCGGCGGTGGCAGGCCGGGCAGTTCAGGCCGCTTGCCCTGGGGGAGCTCAGCGGAGGGGGCGTGGCGCGTGCCAACGAGTTCGGTGGAACAGCCGGACCGCCCCGCGCCGCGGCTCCATCGCGCAAGCGCGAGGAGGCGGCGGTGGGGGGCGCCCGCATCGTGGTGGAGTACGGCAAGGCCACCCTGCGCGGCCGCGAAAGCTGGGGCGGCGCCGTGCCGTGGGGGCAGGTCTGGTCCACCGGCGGCGGCGAGCCGGCCCGGCTGACCACGACGCGCGAGCTGGTCCTGGGCGACCCGGCACGCAGGACGCTGTCGCTGCCCCCCGGCGAGTACACCCTGCAGTCGATCCACGAACAGGGCAGCGGCGTCCTCGTCGTGAGCCGCGGGACGGAGGAGCTGGGCCGCGTACCCGCCCGCCGCGTGCAGCGGGTCTTCGCCGAAGACGAGTTCATCGTCGAGGTGGACCCGGGCGCCATCCGCCTGATCTGGGGCGAGTCCGAGTACGTGGTTCCCTTCACCGTCCGATAGGGGCTCACACAGAGACACAGAGGCACAGAGATCAGTTCTTCTCTGTGCCTCTGTGTCTCTGTGTGAGAACTCTTTTTAGCGGGGCAGCTCCGTGCGCACGGCCCGGTAGCCACGGTCGGGGATCTCCACGCGGATCACGCGGTTGAGCGCGTCGACCCAGACGTGATGGGGGCCGGCGCCGGCGGGCTGCACCACCAGGTGGTAGAGCGAGACGCGCGTGCCGTTCACCTCCACCTGCTCCTCGCCGCGGCTGGTGACGGTGGCCATCACCTGCCGGTTCTCGCGCGGCACGATCACGGGCACGCGCCCCGAGCGGGTGCGCTGCGCCAGGAAGAAGTAGTGGTGCGCCACCCCTTCATCCAGCACCAGGGCGCCGTTGCTGGCGGCGTACTCGCGGAGCTGCTCGCCCGCGGCCGTGACGATGCGCGCGCTGAAGCGGCCTTCGCCCACGCTGCCCACGATCTTGCGGGGCGAGTCGCCGCCCACGTCCACCTGGTACGACGCGGGGTCGGCCTGCAGCCCGCGCGAGCGCAGGCGGGGGGTCAGCTCCAGGCTGCCGCTGGGGAGGCGCAGGGACACCTTGCCGCTGGCCGTGTACTCCGACGTCTCGCCGCTCCCGGACTGGCGGATGGTGAACTCTTCGGTGCCCACTTCCGTGTCCTGCACGTACACGCGAAAGGTGCCCTGGTCCGACGCGCCGGACTGGGCGGCGGCGGGTGCCGAAGCGAGCGCCGCGAGGGCGAAGAGGGCGATCCTGGAAAGCTGCCTGGTCATTCGTATGCTCCCGGAGACGCGTGCGTCCCGTGGTGTGGAGGCCCGCCCGCGGCGCGGGTCGGCGCGGATGATACCCCGGCGGTGCCCCCGGTGTTTCAAACAGCGGGCCTCACACGGAGCCAGGGAGGCAGGGAGAGCTACTCCTCGTCGTCGCGCGGAGGAGCGATGAACACCTTGTGACGGATCTTCTGGAGGATATGTTCGTACATCGCACGCCCCTTCTCGGCCGTGGCCCGCGTGGGCTGGCCCACCGAGCCGGGGCACCCGGCGGGGAGGCGCTTGAGCTGCCCGCGCGTGAAGCGGCGGAACTCCTCGGCGCCCATCAGGAAATCGCGCGCCGCCTCCATCCTCACCCGCTCCGGCTGCAGGTGGAGGAGGATGGAGGTGAGCGCTTCGCCCCCGTGCTCCGGCCCCCGCTCCCCCTCCAGGAATTGCGACAGGTCCACCGACAGAGCATCCACCACGCGGACCCGCGCGTGCACGGCCCGGATGGTGGCGATCGCCTCCACGTGCGGCTCGTGCGGCGACGCCGTGATGGCGATGAACTCGTTGAAGCCGTGCGCCGACCACGCCGCCGCCACCTCGTTGAGGGCGCGGTGCAGCGTCTTGGCGCGCAGCGACGCCGTGCCCGCGTAGTCCGCCTCGGCCGGCACGTTGACGCCGAAGGGAAAGACGGGCGCGCGCAGCACCCCGAACTCCCGCGCCAGGTCGTTGGCGAGCGCCTCCACCACGCGGGTGCCCGCCCCCAGCGGCAGGTGCGGCCCGTACTGGTCGCACACGCCGATGGGAACGATCAGGCGCCGCTCGGTGGCCATGCGCCCCGCGACCTCGCTCCACGGGAGGTCTTCGAGGGCGTAGTGGGGATGGACGACGGGCTGGGTCATGCGTAGCCGGGTTGAGGGAGGGCTGGCCTGGGCCGGCGCGTGGGGCGCCACGCTGGCGCTGGCTGCCTGGATGCTGCGCCTGTCGCCGGGGTGGCTGGCCGCCGCGGCGCTGGGGTGCGTGCTGTGGGGCGCGGCCGCCCGCGGGGTGGGCCGCCCGTGGCGCTGGGGGATCGCCGCCGCGCTCGCCCTGGGCGTCATTATAGGGGCGTGGCACCAGTTGCGCCTGGGGGAAGGCGCGCGCGACTGGGAGCGCGTGCGCTCCGCCGACGAGCTGCGGGCCGCCGACGAGCTGCGCCAGGGGCTGGACGACATCTTTGACCGCGACACCCTGGCCGCCGCCCAGGCCGCCCGCGCGGCGGGCAACGCGCGTGGCGCCAACCAGGCGCTCTTCGACCGCCTGGAAAGCATCCGCCGCGAGCGCGGGGTGACGGCGCTGGCCGTGTACGAGCCGGACGGGTCCCCGCTGGCCTGGGCCGGCGAACACCGCGGCACCGTGCCGGACTCCGTGCGCGCGGGGCTCAGCTTCTCGTCGTACTCCGCCGGGCCCCTCTTCGGCTACGTGTACTTCACCCACCGCCTCCCCAACGGGCGCGTGGCCGTCGCCGCCGAGCTGCTGGAGGCGCACGTGGAGGTGGGCGAGGGGACGCCGCCCTACGCGGAGACCTTCGCGGAGCGCTTCGGCGTGGCCCCGCGCTTCACCACCCCCGAGTTCGCCCCGCAGGACTCCGCGTGGGACTGGAAGGGGTACCAGGGACGCCGCATCCTGAGCGTGGTGTTCACCACGCTGACGCAGGAGCGCTGGCGCGAGCGCGTGGTGCTGGGGGGGCGCTGGGGGGTGGCGGGCGCCTGGCTGCTCTCGGTCCTTCTCCTGGGCGCGGCGTGGGCGCGCACCAGCCGCGGGTGGGGGATCCCCCTGGCGGCCGTCGCCCTCGCCCTGTTCGTGCTCCCGCTCGGCGCCATGGGTGCGCCGGGCGACCTCTTCTCCCCGCTCGGCTTCGTCCTTCCCGTGCCCGGCGACCCCACGCTGGGGCAGCTCCTGGTGGTGCTGGCGGCGCTCGCGGTGGGCCTCCTCTCGCGCTCGCGCTCGCTGCCGCTGGCGGACCGCGTGCCCCTGGCCCTGCGCGCGCTGCTGGCGGGCGGGGCGCTGGCGGGGGCGGCGGCGCTGGTGCGCGCGTCGGCCTCCCCCGCGGCG
>CADCTW010000185.1 GCA_902805735.1 uncultured Gemmatimonadota bacterium
TACTCCCCCGCCGAGAGCGCCCCGGGATCCAGCCGCAGCGCCGTGTCCGGCTTGTGGCCCGGGATGATGAGCGCGGCGAGGGTCACCAGCACGAAGCCCACCGCGATGCCGGCGCCCACCTGCCGGAGCGGCCGCCGGAAGACGTCGCCGACCACGCGGGCCCGCGACGCCCCCAGCGCGACCCGCACGCCGATCTCGCGCGTGCGCCGCGCGACGGTGAACGACAGCACCGCGTAGATGCCGGCCAGCGAGAGGAGAACCGCCACCGCCGTCAGGCCCAGCGTCACCCTCATCCACATCCCGAGCACCCACAGGAGCGGTTCGGTCACCTGGTCCACGCGCTGGACCTCCGAGATGCGCAGCGCCGGGTCCACCGCCGCGGTGATCTCGCGAATGCGCGGCGTGAGCGCCAGCGGGTCGCCCTGCGTGTGGACGATCATGTTGACGGCCCCCGCACTCCCCGGCACGAGCGGCAGGTACACCCCGGCCACGCGGTCGGCCTGCGCCGCGGCGCCCATCCCCAGCTCCTTCACCACGCCGACGATCTCGTACCAGGGCTGCGCGGGGTCGTCGCGATACAAGAAGCGCACCTGCCGGCCGATGGGGCTGCGCCCCTGCATGTAGAGGTCGACGAAGCCCTGGTCCACCACCACCACGCGCGAGCTGGGGGCGAGGTCGGCGCGGGTGAGGGCGCGCCCCGCCAGGACGGGCGCCCGCAGCACGTCGAAGTACGAGGGATCGACGGACGCGGTGGTCACCACCACCCACGGAGCGCCGCCGGCGGGTGCGTCCAGCTCAAGCCGGCGCTGGCTCCAGGAGGCACGCGGGAGGCGGTTCGCGAAGGTCACGCCCCGCACGCCCGGCTCCGCGGCGAGGCGCTGGCGCAGCCGCTCCAGCCCCGGCGCCAGGCGCGCGGCGTGCGCCGCCGAGTCCGGGGCGTCCGTGTTCAGCTGCATCGCCAGGTACTCGCCGGCGGGGAACCCCACGTCCAGGGAGCGGAGCCGCACCAGCTCCTGCTGCTGGAAGATGAGCGAGACGGGGAATGCCACCGTGAACGCCACCTGCGTGACGATAACCGCCGTCCACACGCCGCCGAAGCGCACCCCCCCGCCGCCGGCCGTCCCCTGCTTCAGGCGCGTGCCCAGGCCGCGGGTGATCTTGCGGGCGGGCACCACGCCGGCGATGGCGGCCCCCAGCAGCGTGAGCCCGGCCGCGTAGAGAACGGCCGCGGGAGTCAGGCGCACGTCGAACCAGAAGGGGAGCGGCCCCAGGTTGAGCTCCAGGAACTCGACCCCCCAGTGGCGCAGCGCGAACTGCGCGGCGGCCAGCCCCACCGCGGCCGCCACGGCGCCCAGCACCAGCGCCTCGGCGAAGAGCTGCGCCACGATGCGCCCGCGGCTGGCGCCCAGCGCGCTGCGCACCACCAGCTCCCCCTCCCGCGAGGCCGCGCGCGCGAACAGGAGCAGCGCCACGTTCGAGCAGATCAGGACCAGGAGCGTCAGCGCCACCAGGTTGATCGAGAGAAGGGCCTGCAGGTCGCTCGAGCTCTGCGGGAAGAAGCTGGTGTACGGCTTGACGTGCTGCTGCAGGTGCCGGTGCGTCGCGGGGCTGGCGGCGGCGGCGCGGCGCCCGAAGGCCGCGAGCTCCGCCTGCGCGGCTTCCAGCGTGGCGCCGGGCGCCAGGCGCCCGAAGACACTCACCTCGGGCCCCGCGCGCGGCCCGGGCGCCAGGGCGTCCGGCCGGAGCGGCGTCCACACCTCGTGCGACACGGGGAAGCCGAATCCCTCCGGCATCACGCCCACCACGGTGGCGTGCCCCTCGCCCAGCTGGACCGTGCGCCCCACCACGCCCGGGTCCCCCGCGAAGCGCGTCCGCCACACGCCGTGGCCGATCACCACCACCGGGGGTGCGCCCGGCCGCTCGTCCGCCGCCACCAGGGTGCGGCCCAGGAGCGGCGGCTCGGGGGCGATGCGGAACGCCGACGCCGTGGCCTCTGCCGCGCGCACGGGCGGACCCGCGTCGCGCCCCACGATCAGGTTGAGCGAGACGTCGCGGTAGGCGCCCAGGTCGGTCACGGAGCGCACCCCGCCGCGCCACCCCAGGAAGTCGCTCAGCGTGCGCTGCTCCACCTCGTTCGCCGACGCGTCCCAGGTGTGGATCCGCACCACGCGCTGGCCGCCGGGGAGGGGCAGCGTGGGGTGGAGGAACTGGCCCACCATCACGAAGGCGATGGCGCCGGCCCAGATGGCGAACGCCATGGCCAGCCCGCCCACCAGCGTGAGCCCGGGGTACTTCACCAGCATCCGTCCGCCCAGCTTCAGGTCGAGCCCAAGCCCGCCGAAGAGCGAGCCGAGGTGCGTGCGGGTCCCGTCGGTCCTTCTCATCGCGTGCTCCGGTGGGGGTGTTCGGCGGGCTTCCGGCGGCGGACGCGCGAGGGCGCGGCCGGCCGATCATGAAGGCCAGATCCATTCCCGCCGGCCCCGCACCGCATCGCATTGCGCCGTATGCGCTTGGCCCCACCCGCCCCGGTCGCCGCATCCCGGGAATGGGAAACGCCGTCCCACAACCGGACAGGTGAACCGCTGGGGTCACACAGAGACACAGAGGCACGGAGAATGGAAGCGGTTGACGCCTGCGAGAGGTTGGCCTATGCTTCAGCATATGCCAATGGAGGGTAGCTATGAGCGCACAGCGTCGCGTCAAGCTGTTCAGGAACGGCCGCAATCAGGCCATACGCATCCCTCGCGAGTTCGAACTGGCTGGCGAGGAGGTCATCCTGCGGAAGGAAGGCGAGCGGCTGATCATCGAACCCGCGCCGCCCCGGTCGTTATTGGCGGTGCTCGCGTCGCTGGAGACGCTGGACGAGGACCTCCCGCCGATCCCGGAGCTACCGACGGACTCCGTGGATCTCTGATGCGCTACCTGCTGGATACCAACGTCATCTCGGATCTCGTGCGCCGGCCGCAGGGCCCCATCGCGCAGCGCATCCGCCAGACAGGCGAGGCAAGAGTCTGCACCAGCATCGTGGTGGCGGCTGAAATCCGGTTCGGCGCCGAGAAGAAGGGTTCGGAACGGCTCACCGCGCAGGTGGAAGCGGTGCTCGGGGTTCTCGACGTCCTGCCCCTTGAGGCCCCTGTGGACGCGGTGTACGGGTCCCTGCGCGCGCGCCTGGAGCGGATGGGCCAACCGATCGGCGGCAATGACCTGCTCATCGCCGCGCAGACGGTCGCTCTCGGCTACACCCTGGTCACCGACGACGAGCGGGAGTTCACGCGTATCGCGGAGTTGTCCGTGGAAAATTGGCTGAGATGAAGCAGTTGCTATGGCTCACCCAGAGACACAGAGGCACAGAGACGACTTCATCTCTGTGCCTCTGTGCCTCTGTGTGACCCCAGTAGCTCAGCCGAACGACGCCAGCAGGTCGCCCACGGCGTCCAGCACCGGCTCGCGGTTCTCGCGGGCGCGCTCGTAGCGCTCGATGTGCAGGAGCGTCTCCTCGTCCAGGCTGGCGTCGCGCAGCCACTCGATCAGGGAGTCGCGGTCCATCCCGTCGTAGCCGAGCACGGGCTCCTCGTCGGCGTGCGCGTACTCGCCGATGCCGTCCCGGCCGCCGTCCCACCCGCCGCCCGCCACGAAGCCGCGGCTCCCGGCGCCGCGGCGAAGGTCGCGGCCGTCGCCGCGGTCGTTGCCCTCCAGCGCGGCCTCCAGCGAGCCGCCCCGCAGCGCCCCGCGGAAGGCGAGCGCGATCACCGCCACCGCGGCGGCGCCCAGCGCGAACTTCCACCAGCCGTCGTTGTCGTCCCTGTAATCCATGTGTAAGCCCGTGCGTTGAGTGTGGTACGGCCCGTCGCGGGCAGGCGGGCGCAAAACACCGGCCAGGGAGCCGCCGCCGCGCGAACCGTACGGAATTGCGCGGTGTGGCGCGCGGCGGCGCCTGATGCCTTGCGCGCGCGGCGGAGCGCCCCGCATGTTTGCACGGAGTGTCCTCGCCGGGCTCCCCACTTCCCCGTGCCCGCATGCTCTCCAGCCCGCTCACCCGCATCACCGACCCGGAGCGCCTCGCCGCGCTCGCCGAGACCGGGCTCCTGGACTCCGCTCCCGAAGAGGCGTTCGACCGCCTCACGCGGATCGTGGTGCGGGCGCTGGGCGCCGGCGCGTCCACGCTCACGCTGCTGGACCGGGGACGGCAGTTCTTCAAGAGCTCCGCGGGCCCCGCCATGCCCCCCATCCGGGAGACGCCGCTCGACTACTCGCTCTGCCAGCAAACCGCCGCCGAGGGCGCCGCCCTCACCGTGGCGGACACGCTGCAGGACGAGCGCACGCGCGAATGCCTGGCGGTCACCCGGCTGGGGGTGCGCGCCTACGCGGGCGTGCCGCTGGTGACGGCCGACGGGTACACGCTGGGGACGCTGTGCGCGCTGGACTGGAGCCCCCGCGCCTGGAGCCACGAGCACATGGAGACGCTGGTGGACCTGGCGGCGGTTGCCGTGGCGGAGATCGAGCGGCGGCGAAAGGGGGCGCTGCCCGAGCGCGCGGTGCCGGAGCTGCGCGCGACCGACGGGCTGGTGCGTGTGATGCTGCAGCAGTCGCTCGCGGGTATCTTCGTGGTGCAGGATCAGCGATTCCGCTACCTCAACCCGCGCCTGGCCGAGATCTTCGGGCGCGAGGCGGAGTGGATGCAGGACCGCCGCGTGTGGGACGTGATCCACCCCGCCGACCGCGAGGACGCCGAGGGGTACGCGCGCGGGCAGGTGTACGGCCCCCCGCGCGCCACCCACTACACCCTGCGCGGCGTCCACGCGGGCGGCAGCACGCTTTCGCTGGAGATCTTCGCGGCGCGGGCGGAGGTGGAAGGGAAGCCCGCGGCCGTGGGGCTGGTGCTGGACGTGTCCGAGCGGGTGCGGGCCGAGCGCGAGCGGGAGGAGGCGGTGGCCGCCCGCGACCGGTTCTACGCCATGGCCAGCCACGAGCTGCGCACCCCGGTCAGCGCCATGATGCTCTACAACGAGCTGCTGCTGGGCGACGCGTACGGCCCCCTGCGCCCCGAGCAGCACGACGCCGTGGAGCGCGCCCAGCGCTGCGCCGCCGAGCTGCTGGAGCTGATCAACGACCTGCTGGACCTGTCCAAGCTGGAAGCGGGGAAGATGGAGTCCCGCATCGAAGAGGTGGAGCTGGTGGCGCTGGCGGAGCGCGCCGTCGCGGCCGTCGAGGTACTGGCCGCGGAGCAGGAGTGCCGCGTGGTGATCGAGGCCCCCGAGCGCCCGCTGGTGGTGGCGGGCGACGGCAAGCGCACCCGCCAGGTGCTCCTCAACCTCCTGAGCAACGCCGTGAAGTACGGCGACGGCAAGCCCGTCCACGTGCGCGTGCTGCGCGAGGGGGCCGGCGCCGTGGTGGAGGTGAGCGACTCCGGCCCCGGCATCCCCGAGGGCGACCGGTCGCGCATCTTCGACGACTTCGTGCGCCTGGACGACGCCCCGGGGCAGGGCACCGGCCTGGGCCTCCCCATCGCCCGCCGCCTGGCGCAGCTCCTGGGCGGCTCGCTGGAGGTTTCGTCGGTGGTGGGCGAGGGGAGCACCTTTCGCCTGGTGCTGCCCGGCTGAAATGGCGGGGCTCACAACAGGCGCAGAGGTTATCTCATTACGAGAACGTAGCTTGGGAAACGTTGTCAGGATGGGGCTAAGTCGTTATATTGTGCGGCTTAGCGATGCGGGTCCCCATCCCGAAATGACGAGGTGGCCTTTTGATCCAGATCTCCGACGCCCTGAAGTCGCCGCTCGACTACGCCCGCCTCCCGCGCGAGGAGCTGGCCGAGCGGATCCGCCGCAGGAAGACGGAGCTGAACGCCGTCATCCTGGGCCACAACTACCAGCGTGTGGAGATCCAGGAAGTCAGTGACTACCTGGGCGATTCGCTCGGCCTGTCGCAGGAGGCGGCGCGCACCGACGCGGACGTGATCGTCTTCTGCGGCGTGCACTTCATGGCCGAGACGGCCAAGATCCTGTCGCCGGGCAAGACGGTGCTGATGCCCGACCTGCGGGCCGGGTGCCCCATGGCGGACTTCGTCACCGGCGACGCGCTGCGGCGGCTCAAGGCGCAGTACCCGGGCGCGGTGGTGGTGGCGTACGTCAACTCCACCGCCGAGGTCAAGGCCGAGTCGGACATCAGCTGCACCTCCGCCAACGTGGTGCAGGTGATCGACACCATCCCGGCCGACCGCACCATCCTCCTGGTTCCGGACCGCAACCTGGCGCGCTACGCGGCCGAGCGCAGCGGGCGCCCGTACGTGATCGCCGGGCGCGAGGGGGGCGAGGTGAAGCCCGGCTCCATCGTGGCGTGGGACGGCTACTGCTACGTGCACGACGACCTGGTGCTGGACGAGCTTGCCGAGGCCAAACGCAAGCACCCGCGCGCCCTCGTCGTGATCCACCCCGAGTCGCGCGCCGAGCTGCTGGCGCAGGCGGACGTGGTGGCGTCGACGGCCAGGATGGTGGACATCGCGGAGCAGAACGAAGAGGTGATCTTCGGCACCGAGCGCGGCATCGTGGACCGCCTCAAGGCGCGCTTCCCGGACAAGACGCTGGTGCCCCTCTCCGGCGCCGCCATCTGCGGCAACATGAAGGTGAACACGCTGGCCAAGCTGGCGTGGTGCCTGGACCACCAGCAGCACGAGCTGGTGCTGGACGAGGACGTGCGCACCCGCGCCGAGCTTTCCCTGCGCCGCATGCTGGAGCTGAACCAGGGCTGGGCCGCTCCGACCGCGGAGGAGGCTGCGCTGGAGGAGGCCGGGCTGCGCAAGACGGGCTGCGGCTGCGCTTAGCGGCCGTGTGGCGGAAAAAAGCGCCGGGGGAGAGCTGACTCCCCCGGCGCTTTGTTGGATATTGCAGCTCTGGAAGAAGGAGTTCCCGTTTTAGGACTGACCTTAGCGGAACAAACTTAGGTTCGTTTTTGTGTGATTTTTTTGCGAAGGTACAGTGCTCCGACCCCCGTCGCTCCTATCGCGGTGAGGATTTCGGACACAAGATCGGGTCCCAGCCAGCTCCAGAGATCTTGCACGGCGCGCATGATACAATCGCCAAGCAAATTCCAGTACCCGCATAGATCCTCCTGTCGCTACACCGTCCCGTCGTCTTCACAATGCACCTCACGTTGCTCGGGGAACTCGTTACCGTCTGCCGCCTCGCTGCGGACGATCCGCTCCCGTCCTGGCTTCCCACGCGCGGCTTCGTCTCCATCACGCGCACGGCGGACGAGCTCTCCATCGTCTGCTCGGCCGATGCCGTTCCTCCCGGCGTGCGATGCGAGAGCGGCTGGGGCTGCCTGGTCGTGGCGGGGCCGCTCGACTTCGGACTCACGGGGATCCTCGCATCCATTGCCACACCGCTCGCGGAGGCAGGGATCAGCATCTTCGCCATCTCCACGTTCGACACGGACTACGTGCTGGTGAAGGGCGAGAAGCTGGATGGTGCCGTGGAGGTGTTGCGGCGGGCGGGGCATGAGGTGTTGGGCGCTCACCCGGCGGCCTGATAGCCGCCACCCGCTCCCAAAACGGCCCGGGGGAGAGGGGACTCCTTCGCGTCGGTGCGGCGGGCACTCGGCGCACGGACGCGTGGGAACGCCCCCTTCCCCCCGGCCCCAGGGGGATGGGTGCCGGGGGGCTCCGTCAGGACGAGCCTGTCCTTCGTGGCGCAACGTGCGCAACCGGCGTCGAGCGTGCGGAAAGGGCGGGCGCGATGAATCGCGCCCCTACAGCAGCGCACGAGGCGGTTCACAGCCGCCGCACGGGCCCGTGGAAATCGCCCCCTCTCCCGCGCTGTTTGCGGGGGAGGGGGTCGGGGGGCGGGGGGCGGTTGCGACCGGCCTCGCGGCGTGCGACTTTGCCGGCTTCACCTTTTGGCGAGGGAGGCGGACATGGCGGAGGGACTACTGGCGGTGGGGAGCGAGGCTCCCGTGTTCCAGGCGGAGACGACGGACGGGGGGCGCGTTTCGCTTCCGGACTTCCGGGGCAAGGGCGCGGTGCTCCTGATGTTCTATCCCCAGGATGACACGCCCGGGTGCACCAGGCAGATGTGCGCGGCGCGCGACGAGAGCGCGGACTACGCGGCGGCCGGCATCACCCGCTTCGGCGTGAACCCGGGGTCGCTGGACAGCCACCGCGACTTCGTCTCCAAGTACTCGCTGGACTTCCCGCTGATCGTGGACAGCAACGCGGAGATCGCCAGCGCGTACGGCGTGCTGCGCGAGGAAGGTGGGGTGGGCCGCGCCACGTACCTGATCGACACCGAAGGCCGCATCGCGTACGCGGCTCCGGGCGCGCACGGGTTCGCCGAGATCACGGGAGCGGCCGGTGTCTGACGGGGAGCTCGTGGTCCGCACCTTCACGGGCGGGCCGTTCACGCAGAACAGCTACCTGGTGACCTGCGCGCGCACCTACGCGGCCATCCTGGTGGATGCGGGCGCCGCGACGCCGGAGGCGCTGCGGGCGGCTCGTGAGGCGGGTGTCACCATCGAGGCGATCGTCCTGACCCACGCGCACATCGACCACGTGGACGGGCTGGCGCACGCGAAGCGGGAGACGGACGCTCCCATCTACCTGCACCGCGACGACGCGCCGCTGTACGCCAACGCGCCCATGCAGGCGGAGTGGTTCGGGATGCGCATGGAGCCCCTTCCCCCCGTGGACCACGTGCTGGAGCACGGCGGCACGGTGCGTATCGGCGACTGCACGCTGGCGGTGAGGCACACGCCGGGGCACGCGCCGGGGCACGTGATCCTGGTGGGCGACGGCGTGGCGCTGGTGGGCGACGTGATCTTCATGGGCTCCATCGGCCGCACCGACCTGCCGGGCGGCGACCTGCAGACGCTGATGAAGTCCATCCGCGACGAGATCCTGACCCTCCCGGACGCCACCACGCTCTACAACGGGCACGGCCCCGCGACCACGGTGGGGCACGAGCGGGTGAGCAATCCGTTCATCACCGGCGTGTACGGCGGGTCCAGCTTCGCTTGAGGGGCTCACACAGAGACACAGAGGCACAGAGGTGAACTTCATCTCTGTGCCTCTGTGTCCCTGTGTGAGCCCCCGTTGTTGTTTGCCGGGCGATGTCCTATCTTCGCGCCGCCGAAACCCAGGAGCCCCGGTGAACCAACCCGCGCGTGTCGCAGTCCTCGCCTCCGGCGGGGGGAGCAACCTGCAGGCGCTGATCGACCGCTTCCACGCGCCGCCGTCGCCGGTGCGCGTCGAGCTGGTGGTCGCGAGCCGGGAGGGGATCGGCGCGCTGGCGCGTGCGGAGCGGGCCGGGATCGCCGCCGTGGTGGTGGATGCGCGTGCGCATGGCGCGGGGCTGGCGGCGCGGCTCCTGGAGGAGATGGAGGCGCATCGCATCGACCTGGTGGTGCTGGCCGGCTACCTGTCGCTCGTCCCCGCGGAGGTGGTGGAGCGCTTCCGCGGGCGCATGCTCAACATCCACCCGGCGCTGCTGCCGGCGTTCGGGGGGCACGGCATGTACGGGATGCGCGTGCACCGGGCCGTGATCGAGTCCGGCGCGCGCGTCTCCGGGGCCACGGTGCACCGGGTGGACGACCGCTACGACGAGGGCGAGATCGTGGCGCAGTGGCCCGTCCCCGTGCTCCCCGGCGACACGCCGGAGACGCTGGCGGCGCGGGTGCTGGCGGTGGAGCACCGCATCCTCCCGCTGGCCGTGGAGGCGCTGGCCCGCGGCATCCCGCCGCGCCCGGCCCCCGACGGCCCGTTGTGCTTCGACCTGGTCGCGTCGCCCGCGCCTCCCGAGGCCTCGGTGCGCGCGACGCTCTCTCCTCTCTCTGGCTGATTTCCCGCATGCCGCGAGCATTGCTGAGCGTTTCCGACAAGACCGGCCTCCTCCCCTTCGCGCAGGCGCTGGCGGAGCGCGGGTGGACCCTGCTTTCCACGGGCGGCACGGCGCGCGCGCTGCGCGAGGGCGGGCTGCAGGTGACGGAGGTGAGTGAGGTCACGGGCCACCCGGAGATGATGGACGGCCGCGTGAAGACGCTGCACCCGGCGGTGCACGCGGGGCTGCTGGGGCGCCGCGCCAACGACGACGACATGGCGCAGATGCGGGCGCAGGGGTACGAGCCCATCGACCTGGTGGCCGTCAACCTCTACCCCTTCCGCGAGACGGTGGCGCGCCCCGGCGTGACCATGGACGACGCCATCGAGAACATCGACATCGGCGGCCCGTCCATGCTGCGCTCGGCGGCCAAGAACCACGCCAGCGTCTGGGTGGTGGTGGACCCGGCGGACTACGGCGCCGTGCTCGCGGGGCTGGACGGCGGCGACGACGCGCTGCGGCGGCGGCTGGCCGTGAAGGTCTTCGCGCACACCTCCGGGTACGACCGCGCCATCGCGGAGTACCTGGGGGAGGGCGGCACGATCAGCATCGAGCTGGCGAAGGTGCAGGACCTGCGCTACGGCGAGAACCCGGACCAGCGCGCGGCGTTCTACCGCGACACGGCGGCGGGGGGCGGTCTGGCCGCCATGGAGCAGCTCAACGGCAAGGAGCTCTCGTTCAACAACCTGCTGGACGTGGACGCGGCCCTGCTGGCCGTCTCGGCGTGGCGCGACGAGGCGGCGTGCGCCATCGTCAAGCACACCACCCCCTGCGGGATCGCGGTGGGCGCGGACGCGGCCGAGGCGTACCGCAAGGCGCTTTCGACGGACCCCACCAGCGCGTTCGGCTCGGTGATCGCCTTCAACACCGAGGTGACGGAGCAGGCCGCGATCCTCCTGCGCCCCAACTTCGTGGAGGCCATCGTCGCCCCCGGGTTCGCCGACGCCGCGCTGCGGCTGCTCGGCGAGAAGAAGAACCTGCGCCTCCTCACCATCCCCGCGGCGGGGGGCGGGGCGGGGGAGATGGACTTCAAGCGGGTGCGCGGCGGCTTCGTGGCGCAGGACCGCCTCTCGATGAGCTTCCCCGAGGACGGCTGGCGCGTCGCCACGCAGCGGGCACCGACCGAGCAGGAGATGGACGACCTGCGCTTCGCCTGGCGCGCCGTCGCGACGGTCAAGTCCAACGCCATCCTCCTGGCGCGCGGCGGGATGGCCGTGGGCATCGGCGCGGGGCAGATGAGCCGCGTGGACTCCTCGCGCATCGCCGTGCTCAAGGCACAGGACAATGGGTACGACCTGGCGGGCGCGGCCCTGGCCTCCGACGCCTTCTTCCCCTTCCGCGACGGAGTGGACGCCGCCGCCGCCGCGGGAGTGCGCGCCATCATCCAGCCCGGCGGCTCCGTGCGCGACGACGAGGTGATCGCCGCCGCGAACGAGCACGGGATCGCGATGCTGTTCACGGGGCGGCGGCTGTTCCGGCACTGATGGGGAACGGGGGTCGGGAGCGCGCGGAGAGGGCCCTCACCCCCCGACCCCCTCTCCCGATAACGGGAGAGGGGGCGATTTCCACGCATTCGTGCGCGGCTGACGGGCAGGCGGAGCCGCGGCTCAGCGGAAAACCGGGTTGCCGGCCGGCACGGCGGATGCGCCCCCCTCTCCCGTTATCGGGAGAGCGGGGGTCGGGGGGGTGAGGGCCCTTTCGGTACGCTGCCACCCCCCCGTTTGACGTTCCGCCCGCCCGCGCCTACTTTGCGCAACAACCAGGATAACAGGGAAAAAATCGTGCGGGGGCTGATCTTCGACCCGTTCAGCGGGATCAGCGGCGACATGACCGTCGCGGCGCTGCTGGACGTGGGACTGCCACTGGAGTGGCTGCAGGGGTTCGTGGCGGGGCTCGGCCTGGGCGACATCCGGGTGGGCTCCGAAAAGGTGCAGCGGAAGGGGATCGCGTGCACGCGGCTGGTGCTGGAGCTGCCGCACGAGCACGCGCACCGGCACCTGCACCACGTCGTCAAGATCATCGAGGGGACCGGCGTGGCCCCCGAGGTGCGGGACCGCGCGGTGCACGCCTTCACCCTGCTGGCCGACGCCGAGGCGGAGGTGCACGGCACCACGCGCGAAAAGGTGCACTTCCACGAGGTGGGCGCGCTGGACGCCATCGTGGACATCCTCTCGGCCATGGCCGGGTGCGCGGAGCTGGGGGTGACGGAGTTCTACACCAGGCCGGTGACGCTGGGGCGCGGGTGGGTGGACATCGCCCACGGCAACTTCCCCCTTCCCGCGCCGGCCACCCTCAAGCTGCTGGGCGGCATCCCCGTGCGCGATCCCGACTTCGAGGGGGAGTGCACCACGCCCACGGGGGCGGCCATCCTGCAGGCGCTCACCGGCGGGGCCGAGGCGCCCGCGTCGTTCACCCCCCTGGCAAACGGCTTCGGCGCGGGGACGCGCGACCCGCGGGACCGGCCCAACTGCTTGCGGGTAATCCTCGTGGAGCCGCGGGGCGCGGGCGCGGAGAGCGTGGTGGTGATCCAGTGCGACCTGGACGACCTGCCGCCGGAGTACGTGCCGCCGCTGATGGACGCGGCAGTGGCGGCGGGGGCGCTGGACTGCACGGCCGTGCCGGTGGGGATGAAGAAGGGACGGCCCGGTGTTCGCATCGAGGCGCTGGCACACCCCGCGCAGCGGGACGCCGTCACGGAGGCGCTCTTCCAGGCGGGCTCCACCATCGGGGTGCGCTACTGGGCAGCGGAACGGCGCACACTGCCGCGCCGAATGGAGACCGTGAACTGGCGCGGGCAGGAAGTTCGCGTGAAGCGCTCCACGCTCCCGGGCGGGGGCGATCGCGCCAAGCCGGAGTTCGAAGACGTGGCGCGTGCCGCGGCGGCGCTGGGGATCACCCCGCTCGCCGCCTACCGCGCCCTGCTGGCCGAGGGCGTCGCCGCCGAGGGATGAGCGCGGCGCCCGGCCGAGACCGCTCCCTGCGGGGGCGGAACCTTTCCCAACCACGGAGGACGGAGATGAAGATCGATCGTGGGCTGATCCTTGCCGCCGGTGTAGCCGTAGCGGCGAGCGCCTGCGCCAGCGCCGGGGCGGGTGCCGGCGGGGCCGGGGGCGGCGCCGCTCCCGAGGCCGCCGCCGCGTCCGCGCTCCCGCAGGTGCAGTGCGCCAGCGGCGCGCCGGCCGTG
>CADCTW010000186.1 GCA_902805735.1 uncultured Gemmatimonadota bacterium
ACTTCCCGTTCCGCGGCCCCGGCGAGATCGAGATGATGCGGCAGGGCACCTGGCCCGCATACTATAATCGTGATCTCCTCGCTCCGTACCACCGCTACACCGGCAGCCAGACGGTCAACATCTACGTTCGCCGCCGGCAGAAGCCTGAGATTACCGTCAGCTGCACCCCTAATCCTGTCACCCGCGGCCAGCAGATCCAATGCACCGCCGGCAAGACGGCTGACGCGCCCGGGGAGCTACAGGTCACTGGTTGGAGCTTCGAGGGCGGAGCTAGCTCCATCGAAGCCGAGGGTAGTGACCAGGGGGCTCCAACCTGGGGAGGCATTATGGTCGTTTCTGGAACCATCCGTGTCGACGGGACTATCGGTGGGCGTCCTGCACTCCCGGGCTCCGCATCCGTCACCGTGCGCGGCCGCACTTGGACGGCGAAGACGGTTTATCCCGACGCAAAGTCGGCGTATGTTGGTGAGCCCGAGTTGCGGTATCCGCCTGTCACGCCCGCCACCCCTGAGCTCGAGGACGGTGTCTTCGGAAAATATCTTGATGCGCCGCCTGTCATCGCGCTTGCCGAGGGGTCCGGGCCGAACCGGGGCTGGGTCTACGTTGACGAGCCACCTGTCTTTTCATTGACTCCGCTGATTCATCTGAGCATCGCGTTGAGTCCGCAAGATCCCTTTTACCGTGCTCAGCGTGGCGAGTCTGGAATCCGCTTCTCGGGGCGTCCGCCTTGCGGACCAGACTTCATGCGCCAGGCCGCGAGGCACGTTCCGGCGCATGAGGACGGTCATCATCGTATCGCAAAGACGTTTTACGAATCGCCGGCGGCTACCGAGCAGCTGGAGCAGAGTTTGGTCTTCGATCCACACGGTAGTAGGTCGACCACGGAGGTAGCCGCGGACTTCATCAAACCGCTCCGGCTGCGGTTGAAGTCCTTGCAAGACTCACATGACGGTTCTGACGTCCTAAAGGTGCCATGTTCGTTCACCCCCATCAGCCACTAAGTATCGTGCGCTATTTCATATTAGTGTGCCTGTTCTCCATCGTGCTCACCGGGCGGAGCGATGCTCAGGCAAACCCGGACTCAGTGAAGCATCTGAACGAGTGCCGGTTCGCAGAACAGATCATGACCACGGGACACCCGGAGCCGCACCGCCAATGGGCACGCGGATACATCGGGTCTTGCGGTACTGAAAGCTGGGGGCGTGCCGCCGCCGCCGCCGTACGCCGGTCCCGCACGTCGCAAGACCGGAGAACGCTTGAGGCCGAGTGGGCGAGCGCGCACCTGCTGCGCGACTCCGTCCTCTTCGGGGCTGCGATGGAGATCGCCAGCGATGCGAACTCGAGCATAACTGCGCGCATCTTCGCGGTTCGGTACCTGATACGCCTGATCGACCCCAACCCTGTCGTTACGTACGATCTGATGGTGCGAGGTCTCGATGCAAAAGGCCGTCGTACCAGCCCTTGCTACGAAAGGACCGTCGCGGGCCGGCTGGCGGAGTACCCAGGGGTACCGCTTCCCGCGGATCTTAGAGGCCGCATCGCTGCGTTGCTCACGCGCGTCTATTCTGATCCCGCCCAGCCGGCGGAGATGAGGAGTGCGGCTTTGTGCCTCGGACGCCCTCCGCGGGCCGAGTTTCTTGTCCCCTCGTAACCGGACCCGTCACCTCCGGAATCGCTCGCGTGCTGGGATGATGCATGAAGGCGTGTACTTGGTGCTATTGGTCGTACTCGTCTCGTCCCCTGCCGGGTTATCCGCACAGGATGAGCGTCCTTCCGATGCACACCACCGGGACCAGTGCCGCCTGGCGGGGCAAGTGCTCCAGACGAGCTACCCTCGGCCGAAGCATGAGTGGGCACTCGAAGCGATTCGCTCATGCGATCCCGAAGTTGCGGTGCCTGCGCTGGTACAGTCTTGGACGAAGGCACCCGCCGATACAGCGCACCTGATGAGGTTGTACCGCGCCGGGCGGCGCTACAGAGATGGACGTCTATATACGACCGTGCGTACCCTTGCCAGCGATCCTGCCCGCCCGCGGCCGATCCGGATAGCGGCGCTGGCCGGTCTCGCCGCTCAGGTAGAACCCAGAATCGCTATGGATCTGAACCTGCTCCGCCCGATCTCCGGTCTGCGGGGACGTTGGCAGTCGATCTGGTTCTGGGACAATCACGGGTACAGCGTCGTGGGTGCCGTGCCGCTGCCGCCGGATGCGCGAGCGGAAGTCAGGAGAATCGCTGATGGCATCGCAAAAGCCCACGCACGCGATGCGCTCGCGGACTCCGCAGTGAGACTGGTCCGCTTCCTCGACGTGGAATTCTGAACAGGGGATAGTGCTGCAGCACTGCTGAGTGTCAGCGGCAGTATCGCTCAGGATGAGCGCCCGCGCGGTGACGCAGGAACTGGGTACCGGCATGACGCACGGTATCGACGCGCCAACAGGCGAGAGTGGCCCTTGACACCATCAATCGATACGACGGAACGGGCCGCCGGTCCTCGCTCGTATGTGGAGGGGAAGTCGCTAGAGGACGCTCTGCCGAGTGACTCTGTGCCGGCTCTCCTCTTCTCGCTTCTTCGGAGGCGCGCAACAGGTGGCCTTCCATTCTACGAGCCCGTCCGGAGAATCCGTACCGTGACGAGCTGGAGCACGGGTGGAGTGCAGGTGCCTGGAGCGTCTCCGCTGGAAGGTTCGGTGGCGCAGCCCGTGCTCGGGTTGCTCGAACAGATCGCGGCAGCGCGAACGACGGAAAAATTGCCCGTCTGGTACGCGGCCGCGGTTCTGGCGAAGCGGGTGAAGCTCGACGTCGAGGCGGGACGGGCGCGCTGACTGACGGACGCCTCACACAGAGACACAGAGCCACAGAGAACTTCCCGTCTTCTCTGTGGCTCTGTGTCTCTGTGTGAGGCCTTCTGTTGCGCTACACCCCCGCCGTCTCCACCACCCGCGCGGGGTAGTGCGACTCCACGTAGTCGTCCAGGATGCGCATGAACTCTTCGGCGATGTGGTCGCCGCGGAGGGTGACGGTGTGCTGGCCGTCGACGTAGACGGGGGCCTTGGGCTCCTCGAAGGTGCCGGGGAGGGAGATCCCCAGGTTGGCGTGCTTCGACTCGCCGGGGCCGTTCACCACGCACCCCATCACCGCCACCTTCATCTCTTCCACCCCCGGGTGCGTGTCGCGCCACACGGGCATCTGGTCGCGCAGGTAGCCCTGGATGTCCTCGGCCAGCTTCTGGAAGTAGGTGGAGGTGGTGCGCCCGCAGCCGGGGCAGCTCGTGACCTGCGGGGTGAAGGAGCGCAGCTCCAGCGACTGCAGGATCTGCTGCGCCACGTGCACCTCTTCCGTGCGGTCGCCGCCCGGCTTGGGGGTGAGCGAGACGCGGATGGTGTCGCCGATCCCCTCCTGCAGCAGGATGCTGAGCCCGGCGGCGGAGGCCACGATCCCCTTGGTGCCCATCCCCGCCTCGGTGAGCCCCAGGTGCAGCGGGTAGTCCGAGAGGGGCGCCAGCATCCGGTAGACCGCCACCAGATCCTGCACCCCGCTCACCTTGGCGGAGAGGAGGATGCGGTCGTGCGGCAGCCCCACGCGTTCGGCCAGGGCGGCGGAGCGCATGGCGCTTTCCACCATCGCCTCCATCATCACCGTCTTGGCGTCCTTGCGCTCGCCCTCGGGCCGGGCGGCGTTGAGGTCCATCAGCTCAGTGAGGAGCGCCTGGTCCAGCGAGCCCCAGTTGACGCCGATGCGCACCGGCTTGCCGAACTCCACCGCGCGCTCCACGATGGCGGTGAAGTTCTCGTCGTGGCGCTTGGCGCCCACGTTGCCGGGGTTGATGCGGTACTTGGAGAGGGCGCGGGCGCAGTCCTCGTATTTGTGCAGGAGGATGTGACCGTTGTAGTGGAAGTCGCCCACGATGGGCACGTCCACGCCGCGCATCCGCAGGAACTCCACGATGTGGGGGATGGCGGCGGCCGATTCCTCGTTGTTCACGGTCACCCGCACGATCTGGCTCCCCGCGCGCCAGAGGGCGGCCACCTGCCGCACCGTGCCCTCGATGTCGGCGGTGTCCGTATTGGTCATCGACTGCACCACCACCGGGTGCGCGCTCCCCACGAGCACGCCGCCCACGTTGGCGGTGACGGTCCTTCTGCGCGGTGTCGGTCCCATCTTTCGATTCACGGATGTCGGGAACTACGGCTTCTGAAACCTCCTGAATCTAACGGCGAACGGCGGGCTCACACAGAGGCACAGAGACACAGAGAGCGAGACTCCTCTGGACTGCTTCAGCGCTGGTCGAGGGGAAAGTGTAGCTCTCAAGCGCTCCGGGAACGTTCGTGTTCGCCCGAACCAATACAGCCTGCGTGTCCCTGGGTCTCTGTGTGATGGTTCGTCCGCAGCGACCGTTGAGCTGACACGGAAGTTACCCTGAATACGATCTCATCCCGCCGCCTTCAGGCGAGACCAGCCGAGAGTGCGGGGCCCCGCACGGCAAATCGATCTCTACGCCAGGGACCGTCTATCGGCGGTGATGATTTCCATTGTAAGGATCAGCACGGCGTGAAGTTCAGCAGACTTGAATCCCTCCTCATCCTCCTCAATGGACGCGAGCCAGAACCAAGGCTGCTTACACTGGCACTGATGCCCAACATCGGTTTCGTCATCCTCCGGAACCGTGAGTATCTCGTTGCATGTGACGCACTTCACATGGAAAGTCCCACAACGGTCACACTTCCCTGCATAATGAACATAGCGCGCTTCCAACGGCTCCCCCTGAGCCGACCCCACCAGCCTCAATCGTAGGGTGATCTCCGGATATCCATCCCAAAACACCCGTCCCTCGCGGCAGCGCTCCGCCTGGCATGCCGGCCATGTCGTTGGATCAAAGTCGCCGAGATGATCCAGTGGAACGAGCCGGATGGAGACCGCTGCTTGTGCTCGTTGCTCGGCGGCCTTCGTGTAGCCACTCGGACAGACCAAGTAGCCATGAGTAGCGCCGACATCTTCCATCAACCCTCGGAAGGACTCAACGTCCTTCACGTCGATCTTACGTGCCCTCTTCTTCGCGTCGACGATTACTCTGCGGGAATTGTCGGTCGGCCGCTGCAGCGGTTTCAACCGGCCGCCCCGCGCACCTCCCACACGCGCACGGTGCTGCGCGCGCCCGTGGCGGGGTCGCTGGTCTCCTCGCGGCGGTCGATCTCGGTGGTGCGCCAGCCGGCGGCGTACATCAGGTTGCGGAACTCGGGGAGGTAGACGCGCCCCGGGTCGGCGATCAGGGCGCGGCCGCCGGGGGCGAGCACGCGGGGGAGGAGGTCGGCGAGGAGGGTGGCGTTGCGCGGCTCGTAGAGGACGTCGGCGGCGATCACCAGGGGGTACGATTCGCCCTCCGGCGGGTGGCGCCAGTCCAGGAGCGCGGTGCGCAACGAGCCCAGGCCGTTGCGCTCGGAGTTGACGCGGGCGAACCGGAGTGCGTCAGGATACCAGTCGGTCGCCAGCGGGTCGGTGCCCAGGCGGCGCAGGGCGAGGGCGGGAAGGGCCACGCCGCACCCCAGCTCCAGCGCGGCGGGCTCGGCGGGCGGGGCGTCCAGGAGGTGGCGGGCGAGGACACGCGCGGAGGGCCACAGCTCCGCCCAGTAGGGGAGCCGCTCGTCCGCCTCGAACTCCCGCTCGTCGATCAGCTCGTCCGCGGCGCGGGGCAGGAGGAGCGAGGCGCTCCACCCCGCGTGGTCGAACCGCTCCTCGCGGAGCTCGAAGCTGCCGCGCAGCCCGGCTTCGGTCGCCGTCACCCGTTTCCCCTCCGTTGCATGGCAAGCTTGCTCCCGCGGCGCGGCGGGGCGTACCTTTCCGATCCAGGGCCGGGAGCTTCGCGCCCCCGCGCCGTCCCGTCAACCCGCGCGAGAGCCCGCATGGCCCAGCGTCGATCCTTTGAAGGCCGGATCCGGCGCGCGCTGATCCTCTTCTCGGTGCTCCCCACGGTGGCGCTGCTGGCCGGGGGAACGTACGTGGTGCTGCGCACCGCCTCGCTCAGCGACACGGTGCAGGCGTGGGAGCGGGTGGGGGAGAGCGGGGGAGGGCTGATCCGCGCCGCCGAGGCCTCGCGCGACCCGGCGCTGGTGGCGGCGGCCCGCGCCCACCGGGCGGAGCTGGAGCAGTCGGTGACCAACGCCCGCCGCTGGGAGTTCATCCTGCGCCGCGCGGTGGTCTGGTTCACGGCCGCGGGGGCGCTGGTGGGGCTGGTGCTGGCGGCGCTGGCGGTGCGCGCTTCGCGGCAGATGGGGCACCGCCTCTGCCAGCCGGTGGACGAGCTGGCCGGGTGGGCGGGGCGCGTGGCCCGCGGCGAGCCGCTGCCGGATACGGACCCGGCGGCGGAGGGGGGCGACGAGTTCGGGGTGCTGCGCGACGCCTTCCGGCGCATGGCCCGCGAGCTGGACGAGGCCCGCGCCCGCGAGCTGGAGGCGGAGCGCATGCGGACGTGGGTGGGGATGGCGCGCCGCGTGGCGCACGAGCTCAAGAACCCGCTCACCCCCATCCGCTTCGCGCTGCGCACGCTGGAGCGCGGCGGCGCTTCCGCGTCGGGGCCCGAGCGGGAGGCGCTGGACACGCTGGCGGAGGAGAGCGCGCGGCTGGAGGAGCTGGCGCGGGCCTTCGCCCAGTTCGGCCGCCTCCCCGAGGGGCCGCCCAGCGACGTGGACCTGCGCGAGCTGCTGGAGTACCTGCTGCGCACGCACCTCCCCGCCGCATCCGCGCCGCGGCTGCGCGTGCCGGTGGAGCTGCCCATGGTGCACGGGCACTACGACGCGCTGAGCCGCGCCTTCGCCAACCTGCTGCTCAACGCCGGCGACGCCGTGGGGCCCGACGCCCGCCCGGGTTCCGTGCAGGTGGTGGCCCGCGCCGCCGAGGGATGGGTGGAGGTGCGGGTGCTGGACGCGGGCCCGGGCATCCCCCCCGAGAACCTGGAGCGCATCTGGGAGCCGGACTTCACCACCAAGTCGCGCGGCACCGGCCTCGGGCTGGCGCTGGTGAAGCAGGCGGTGGAGGCGCACGGAGGCCGCGCATCCGCCCGCAACCGGCCGGAGGGGGGCGCGGAGTTCCGCGTGGTCCTGCCGCTCGCCCCCGACGCGGTCGCCGCGCAGCCCGCCTGAACTGGATGCCTCACACAGAGACACAGAGGCACGGAGAAGAGCCTTCACCCACCGGCCGCCCCGCCCCATGCAATCCGTCCTGATCGTAGACGACGAGCCGAACATCCGCCGGATGCTGGGGGCCCTGCTCCGCGCCGAAGGATACGAGGTGCGCGAGGCCGGGTCCGGCCGCGGCGCGCTGGCCGAGGTGCGCGGCGAAGAGCCGGACGCGGTGATGATGGACCTGTACATGCCCGACGCCACCGGGCTGGAGGTGCTGCCGGAGCTGCGCAAGGCGGCGCCGGACGTGCCGGTGCTGATGATGAGCGGGCGCGCCTCGCTGTCGGACGCGGTGCGGGCCACCAAGCTGGGCGCCTTCCACTTCGTGGAGAAGCCGCTCGCCCCCGAGGCCGTGCTCCTTTCCCTGCGCTCCGCGCTGGAGCTGCGGCGCACGCGGGCCGTGAACCGCGCCCTGCGCGCCGAGCTGCGCCGCGCGGACGGGATGGTGGGGCGCACCCCCGCCATGGAGGCGGTGCGGAGCGTGGTGGAGCGCGTGGCGCCCACCGACGCGCGCGTGCTGATCACGGGGGAGAGCGGCACGGGGAAGGAGGTGGTCGCGACGGCCATCCACGAGCAGTCGCAGCGCCACGGGGGGCCGCTGGTGCGCCTCAACTGCGCCGCCATCCCCCGCGACCTGGTGGAGAGCGAGATGTTCGGCCACGAGAAGGGCGCCTTCACGGGGGCCACGGAGCGCCGCCGCGGGCGCTTCGAGCTGGCCAGCGGGGGCACCCTCTTCCTGGACGAGATCGGCGACCTGAGCCTGGAGGCGCAGGCCAAGCTGCTGCGCGCGCTGGAGGGGGGCGAGATCGAGCGGGTGGGCGGGCACGAGCCCATCCGGGTGGACGTGCGCATCCTGGCGGCCACCAACAAGGAGCTGCGCGGCGAGGTGGCGGCGGGGCGCTTCCGCGAGGACCTGTTCTTCCGCCTCCACGTGATCCCCATCCACCTCCCCCCGCTCCGCGAGCGGCGGGACGACGTGCCCCTCCTGGTGGAGCACTTCCTGGGGCGCCACGCCGCCAACGGCCTGCGCCCGCCGCGCCTCCTTCCCGGCGCCATGGACGCGCTGGTGAGACACCCCTGGCCGGGCAACGTGCGCGAGCTGGCCAACATCCTGGAGCGCCTCTCCATCCTGCACGCGGACGGCGACGTGGGCGCGGCGGAGATCCGCGTGCTCCTGGCCGGGGGCGGCCCGGCCCCGGCGGACGGCGGCCCCGCCTACCGCGACGACGACGACCGCCCCCTGGCCGACCGCCTGGACGTGTACGAGCGCGAGCTGCTGAACGGCGCCCTGGAAGCCGCCTCCGGCAGCGTGGCCGAGGCCGCGCGCCGCCTCCAGACCGACCGCGCCAACCTCTACCGCCGCATGCGCCGCCTCGGCATCGACCGCTGATCCTTCCCGGTGTGCGTGAGCCCCGGGTTCCGGGGAGTTGCGCGGATGGGCGCGGATGATACACCTTCTACCCTGGGATGCGTCGTTGTGACACGCGTTTCGGGAGCAGGGTTCGTGCCGGTGCCGGGCTAAACTCTTGTCAATCAGATACTTAGGATAGAACGCACGCAGGGCATGCGGCCTGCCTTCAGGAGCGGACCGCAACGCAGGTCGAAGAAATGCTTTTCCCCCTGGAGGTTCCATGCGCAGCATCCCTGCGCTCGGCCTGGCCGTCGCGCTGCTGAGCGCCGCACTCCCCGCCCTGGCGCAGCAGGACACCGTTCCGCAGGCGATCGCCTTCTCGCGCGTCCCCGCCGAGGTGGGGGAGCGCGTCGCGGCGTTCTACAACGACCCCGCCACGCTGCACTTCACCGGGCGCACCCGCATCCCCGCGGACGGCACGGTGAGCGGCAAAGTGGCGGTGCTGGACGGCACCCTGGCCGTGGCCGGGCGCATCGCCGGCGACGTGGTGGTGATCAACGGCGACCTGGAGCTGGTGCCGGGCGCGGTCGTGGGCGGGAGCATCACGGTGGTGGGCGGCGAGATCGTGGGGGGCGACAGCGCGCGCGTGGAGGGGGAGATGGTGGCCTACTCCGCCCCGCTGGAGTACACGCGCCGCGGCGACCTCATCGTGATCAGCGAGCCGCGGGTGGTGTTCGACTCCATCGACGACGCGGACACGCGCGCGCCGCGCCGCGCCCGCACGCGCCTGGTGCTGGCCACCGAGGGGAGCTACAACCGCGTGGAAGGGCTCCCCATCACCTTTGGGCCGGTGGCGCAGACGGGGGGGAGCAACCCCTTCCGCATCCGGGCGCGCGCCATCTTCCGCACGGAGGCCGGCGCCAACTACGGTGTGGAGCGCTGGGGGGGCGACGTGCTGGCGGAGCAGTTCCTGGGCGGGCACCGCCTGCTGCGCGTCGGTGGCGCCGTGAGGTCGGTGGTGTCGCCCATCGAGGGGTGGCAACTCCCCAACGTGGAGAACAGCCTTTCCACCTTCATCTTCCACCGCGACTCGCGCGACCACTACCAGCGGCAGGGGTACAGTGTGTTCGCCACGCTGGCGCCGCGGCGCTCGCCCTTCGCGGCCACGCTGGAGTTCCGCTCCGAGCGGCACCTGCCGCTGGCCGCGGGGAACCCGTGGACCATCTTCCGCAACAACGACGTGTGGCGCCTGCAGCCCTTCGCGGCGCGTGGCGACCTCAACTCGCTGGTGGCGCGCGTGGAGTGGGACGCGCGCAGCCAGGAGGACGATCCCTCGGCCGGCTGGTACTTCGAGGGCGAGCTGGAGCGCGCGGTGCGCAGCACGCTGGGGCAGCCGGAGCTCTCCGTGACCTCGCTGTCGGGCCCGGACGCGGGGGTGGTGGCCCAGCGGGGGGAGCGGCGCTACGGGCTGTTCACCCACGGCTTCGTGGACCTGCGCCGCTACAACCGCATCAGCCCCACGGCGCGGCTCAACCTGCGCGTGCTGGGGGCGGGCGGGCTGGGTGGCGAGCGCCTCCCGCCGCAGCGGGAGCACGCGCTGGGCGGCGAAGGGTCGCTCCCCGGCTTCGGCCTCCTGTCGCTGGACTGCGGCGCGCGCGGCGAGCTGGTGCGCGTGGTGTCCACGCCGGGGCGCGAACCGGCGGAGCAGGCGTTCTACGGCTCGTACGGCTGCGCGCAGGTCGTGCTCGTGCAGGCCGAATACCGCGGCAACGTGGACTTCCGCGTGGACCTCAGCCGCCGTGACGACCGCGCCGGCGCGTCCGAGAGCCGCCTGAGCGGGGTGTGGGACGGCACGCTGGGGTGGGTGTTCTTCGCGGACCTGGGGAGCGGGTGGGGGGCCGAGGAGCTGGGCGGCTACCGCCAGGAGGCGGTGGACGCGGGCGCCGGCATCCTGCTGGGCCGGCTGGGGGTGTACGCCGCCGTGCCGGTTGCGGCGGACGGCCGGTTCGTGCGCCCGAGCCGCGGCCCCAATTTCTTCGTACGGCTGAACTCGCGCTTTTGACTTCGCTCTTCCGCGTTGCCCTGTTCGTCCTGCTGGCCGGGGCGCTCCCTGCCTCGCTTCATGCGCAGCGTACCCTGGCGGTGGGGGTGGCCAGCCCGAGCGGGCAGTGGCGCCCCGTGGTGAGGGTGCACCAGCCCCTGCGCGAGCGCGACCTGCGCGACGCGCTCGCCTCCGGGCTCCCCGTGCGCCTTCACCTGCGCGTGGAGCTGTGGAGGCGCGACGTGCTGGACCAGCTGGAGGGCACGCAGGAGATCTCGCTGGCCGTGCTGCGCAGCGCGCTGGACGAGGGGTACCTGGTGGAGGACGGCCGCGTGCAGCGCACCCTCCCCTCGCTGGCCGCCGCGGAAGCGGCGATCCAGGTGGCCTTCGCGCCCACGCTGCGCCCCCGCAAGCGCGGCCGGTTCTACTACCTCGCCACCCTCGACGTGGAAACGCTCTCCATGTCCGACCTGGACGAGCTGCGCCGCTGGCTGCGCGGCGAGGCGCGGCCGGCCGTGGCGGGCGAGAAGCCGGTGGGGCGGGCGGTGGAGCGCGGGGTGCGGCGCCTGTTCGTGCGGATGCTGGGCCTCCCCGCTCGGCAGTGGCGGGCGCGAAGTCCCTCGTTCGCGGTTTAGAAGACGGGGCTCACACAGAGACACAGAGGCACAGAGATGAAGGTCTCTGTGCCTCTGTGTCTCTGTGTGAGCCTTTCTGTTGACATCCTACAGGTAGGCGCGTAAGCTTCCCCTAGGCACTCTACAGGGGAAATCCGATGGCTTCACAGCACGAGGTACTGCAGGGCACGCTCGACCTGCTGATCCTCAAGACGCTGGCGCTGCAGCCGATGCACGGCTGGGGGATCGCGCAGCGCATCCAGCAGGTGTCCAACGAGGTGCTGCAGGTCAACCAGGGGTCGCTCTACCCCGCGCTGCACCGGCTGGAGCGCAAGGGGTGGATCGCGGCGGAGTGGGGCGCGTCGGAGAACAACCGCCGCGCGAAGTTCTACCTGCTCACCCCGCTGGGCCGCGAGCAGCTCGCCACCGAGGTGGACGGATGGCGGCGCTTCACGTCGGCGGTGGACCTGATCCTGGGGACGCCATGATCCGCGCCTTCCTGCGCTCCCTCTTCCGCCGCTCGCGCGTGGAGCGCGAGCTGGACGACGAGGTGAGCTTCCACGTGGAGATGGAAACGCAGGCCAACCTGCGCCGCGGCATGACTCCGGACGAAGCGCGGCGGCGGGCGCTGCTGGACTTCGGCGGGGTGGAGGCGCACAAGGAGGCTTGCCGCGACGAGCGGGCCGCGCGCCCGCTGCACGACCTGGGGCGCGACCTTCGCTACGCGGGCCGCGCGCTGCGGCGCAGCCCCGGCTTCACCGCCGCGGCCGTGCTCACCCTGGCGCTGGGGATCGGCGCCACCACCGCCGTGTTCAGCATCGTGGACGGCGTGCTCCTGCGCCCCCTGGTGTACCCGGACGCGGAGCGCCTGCACTCGCTCTTCGAGGCGCAGCCGCAGGGGCAGATGCGCTCCGCGTCGTACCCCACCTTCCAGGAATGGCGGCGGCGCGCGGCCCCCTTCGCGCGCCTGGCGTTCGTGCGCGGCGAGGACGTGCTGATGCGCGGCACGGAGGGCCCGCAGCGCTTCGTGGGTGCCTACATAAGCGGCGACTACTTCGGCGTGATGGGCACGCGCCCCCTGCTCGGCCGCACCCCCGCCGCCGACCGCGAGGCCGTGCTCTCGCACGCGCTGTGGCGGAAGTACTTCGCCGGGGAGCGCTCCGTCGTGGGCCGCACCCTCTCCACCCGCGAGGGGCCGCTCACCATCGTGGGGGTGATGCCGCCCGGCTTCGTCGCGCCGATCTGGGCGGACATGTGGATCCCCGTGGGCGGGCTCGCGCCGGAGAAGGCCAGGCTCCTCGCCGACCCGCGCGTGCACGTGGACAGCGAAGTGGTCGCGCGGCTGGCGCCGGGGATCACCGTGGAAGCCGCGCGCACCCGCATGAACGCGCTGGCCGCCGGGATGGTGGCGGAGGGCGCGGGCGAGGCCGGGTGGACGCAGGTGAGCTTCTTCTCGGCGCGCGAGGGGGCGATCGGGCCCGGCGTGGAAGGGCGGCTGGCGGTGCTTGCCGCCGCCGTGGCGCTGGTGCTGCTGATCGCCTGCGTCAACGTCGCCAACCTGCTGCTGGCGCAGGCCACCGCGCGGCGGCGGGAGCTCGCCATCCGCACGGCGCTGGGCGCGGGGCGCGGGCGGCTCGTGCGGCAGCTCCTGGCCGAGGGGGCGCTGGTGGGGCTGGCGGGGGGAGTGGTGGGCGCCCTGGCCGCCGTGGGTGCGGTGCGCCTGCTCCGCACCCGCGCCCCCAATGCCCTGCCGCGCCTGGCGGAGGTGTCGGTGGATGCGCGCGTGCTCGCCTTCGCGCTGGCCGTGTCGCTGGGGACGGTGCTCCTCTTCGGGCTGGTGCCGGCGCTGCGCGGCTCGCGCGGCGAC
>CADCTW010000187.1 GCA_902805735.1 uncultured Gemmatimonadota bacterium
AGTTGGCGTAAGCGCCGAGAGCGTTCGGCGCATCTGGGCACATTCTGGAGAAAGTCGCGAAAGCGAACTAGACTTTGGCGGCACTACACTAGGCACTAGGCACTAGGCACTAGGCACTAGGCACTTGGCACTTGGCACCTCGCACTCCGACAGTTATATTCCCTTGCTGCCCCCCGACCGGGGGCAGTTGTTTTTCATGCCTGCTCCGCGCGCACCGCACGGGGCCTCATGTCCAAAGGATGGTGCCTTTTGTCGGACTACGAAGTCGTTTACATCTTCCACCCGGCGCTCGAGGATGAGCGCGTGGCGGAGAAGATCGAGCGCTTCCACGGGATGCTTACGGGCGAGCGTGGCGGCGAGATCACCGCGGTGGACCACTGGGGCAAGCGCCCCCTGGCCTACGAGATCGCGGACCAGACCACGGGCCACTACACGGTGGCTCACTTCTCGGCCCCGGCCGAGGCGCTCCCCGAGTTCGAGCGCCTGCTGAAGCTGGACGACGAGGTGCTCCGCTACCTCGTGGTGGTGAACGAAGGCGACCTGCAGACCACCCCCGTCCCGCCCGCTCCGAAGCGCGACGAGGAGTCCGAAGACGATGGGGAGGACGAGTAACATGCGCTCTTCGCGTAAGGTGTGCCCCGTGTGTGAAACCGGGCTCAGCTCCGTCGACTACAAGGACGACAAGACCCTCGGCCGCTTCGTGACCGAGCGCGGCAAGATCCTGCCGCGGCGGATCAGCGGGATGTGCGCGCGCCACCAGCGCCAGATCGGGACGGCCATCAAGCGCGCCCGCTACCTGGCCCTGCTGCCGTACATTGCGGGCTTCGAGTCGTAACCGGCCAAGGGAGAAACTACGATGCAGGTCATTCTCAGACAGCGTCTGGAGAACCTCGGCAACCCCGGGGACCTCGTGGACGTGAAGCCGGGCTACGCTCGCAACTACCTCATCCCCAGGGGCTTCGCCTACGAGGCGACCGCGGGGAACGTGAAGCGGATCGAGACGGAGCGTGCATCGGTGGCCAAGCGTGAAGCGGCCACCCTGACCGAGGCGCGTCAGCGCGCCGCCTCCATCGAGGGCGTTTCGCTCACCTTCACTGCCCGTGCCGGGCAGGAAGGGAAGCTGTTCGGCTCCATCACCGCCGGCGACATCGCCGACAAGCTGGCCGAGCAGGGGATCACGATCGACCGCCGCCAGATCGAGCTCGAAGAGCCGATCAAGACTCTGGGCGTGACGTCGGTCCCGGTGCGCCTCCACACGGACGTGCACCCGGAGCTGAAGGTGTGGGTGATCGCGGAAGAGGAAAAGAAGTCTTGACCGCGAGTGCCTGGTGCCTAGTGCCTGGTGCCTGGTAACGGATACTACTAGGCACTCGGCACTGAGCACTTGGCACTGCAGTTTCCAGGGTCGGCCCGCCGCGCGGCGGGCCGACCCTCTTTTTCCGTGCGCTGCGGGTGGCACCTGACTTGCCGCCCGCCGCTACCGTCCCTCCGCCGTGCGCGGCGGGGAACCGTAATTTCTGAGAATCGCGATCCGGAGACCGATGAGCACCACCGCCGTCACCCCCCAGAGCCTGGACCTTCCGACCGAGGTCGCGCGCGCCGCCGACCTGCTGTTCGACCGCAAGGCGGTGGACGTGACGCTCCTGGACCTGCGCGGGATCTCGTCGGCCACGGACTTCTTCCTGGTGGCCACGGGGACCTCGGACACGCACGTCTCCGCCATCTCGGACCACGTGGTGGAGGAGCTGCGCACGATGGGGACCCGTCCCATGAACGTGGAGGGCGCCCGCGGCGGCCGCTGGATCCTCATCGACTACTTCTCCTTCGTGGTTCACGTCTTCCACCCCGCGGCGCGCGAGTTCTACCAGCTCGAGCGCCTATGGGGCGACGCGCCCACGCACGTGCTGGCCCCGGCCGAGGGCGCGGGCGCGAGATAGGGGCCGGAGATGGGGAACGGAGAACGGCGAACGGTAAAACCAGGGTGTTGCCGTTCCCCGATCCCCATCTCCCGTTCCCCATCCTTGCCACGCCACGAGCGCCGCGTGTACTATTGCGCCAGTCCCGGCGCGCAACGTCCATGAGGTTCGCCACTTCCGCGCTTCGCCGGGCAGACCTCCGCTGCCATCGATGACCGACATCCACTCCGCTCCGGGCTCGGCCGGCCGCAGGCTGCCCGAGCCTACGTTCTTCGATCCCAGCTTCGAGCGCCTCCCGGCCGCCGCCTCCTTCGACGCGGCGCGCACCGGGCCCGTGCTCCTGCTCTTCGACCGCGCCGCCGACCGCGACTGGGCGGCGGACGCGGCCATCGCCATCGCCACGGGGTGGAACGCGGCCGGGCAGCGCACCGTGCTGGCCGACCTCAGCCTGGACGACCCCATGCTGGCGGAGCGGATCGGGATGTCGAGCATGGAAGGGGTAGTGGACATCTTCCTGTACGGCGCGTCGCTGGCCCGCAGCGCCCGTCCCGTCCCGGGGCGAGGCTTCTACCTGATCTCCGCCGGCACCTTCACCCCCGACACCACGGCCATCCTCCGCGACGCGCGCTGGGAGAAGATCATCTCCGGCTTCCGCAACGCGGGCGCTTCGCTCCTCCTCTACGTCCCCTCCGACGCCATCGGGCTGCCGGCGCTGGCTCGGTACGCGTACGACGCCATCCTGCTGGGCGACCCGCGGCACGAGGCGGCGCTGGAAAGGGATGCGCCCGGGGGCGTGGCGATGAACGCCTGGCTGACGCCCCCCGCCCAGCCGCCCCGCCCGCAGCAGCCCCCGCGCCCCGCCGTGGCGGCCCCCGTGGCTCCCGCGCAGGCCGAGGCGCCGCGCTTCGCGGAGCCGGAGGCGCCCGTGGGCATCCGCCCCTGGCTGGCGCCCCCGCGCGAGACGGAGCCCGTGGTGGGCGAAGAGTTCCGCTCGGCCGAGGACGCGGTGGGCGCGCCGGCGGCCACCCTCCCCGTCCCCGCGCCGGACTGGGGGGAAGGCGAGGGTGACGCGGCGCCGGCGAAGAAGGGTGGCCGCGTGTCGGCACTGCTCACGCTCCTGCTGCTCCTGGCCGTGCTGGCGGGCGCCGTGTACCTCCTCCTCCAGCAGTATCCCCAGCTCCTGGGGAGCACGCCGGGAGCGGCGACGGCCGATCCCGCGGCGCGCGCCGTTCCGAGGGCCGCCCGCGGGCCCGTAGCGGCGGCGGGGACGGCGCTGCCCTTCGCCGTGTTCGTGAAGGCGTACCAGGAGTACGAGCCCGCGCGCCAGCTCGCCGCCAGCGTGTCCAGCCGGTTCCCGGAGTCGCGCTTCTACGTGACGCCGGAGATGACGGGCGACAAGCTGTATTACAAGGTGTTCTCCGGCGTCCTGGCCGACTCGGCGGACGCGGCGGCTCTGCGCGGGCGGCTGATGCGGGCCGGCGTGGTCAGCCCCGAGGACGTGGGGACGGAGGAGGACCTGATCCTGGTGCGCCCCCTGACCCTGGAGCTGGGCGAGATGCCCACCCAGGACGCGGCGCAAGCTCGTGCGGACTCGCTGGCGCGGCGCGCCATCCCCGCCTACGCCGTGGCCGTGCCCTTCAGCGACGGCACCGAGCGCTACAAGGTGTACGGCGGCGCCTTCGCGGACTCCGCGGCGGCGGCCCCCATGATCAAGATGGTACAGCAGGCCGGCCTCCCCGCGCGCCTGGTTCCGCGCACCGGCCGCGTGCCCGCCGCGCAGAAGTGATCCGCGGGATGGAAGGAGCGGCTTCGGCGGCCCCCGCCGGAGCCTGGCGACTGAAGTCGCGGCAACCACTGCACGAAGTCCCCCTGCGGGGACTGTACGGCTGCATCCGGGCCGGAGGAACCCCGTCCGCGAAGGCGGACTTCGTGCCTTCGTTGCCGCGACTTCAGTCGCCGGGTCCGGGCCCGGGTGTCCCATGAAGCTCCGCAGGCTGCAGCTCCACGGCTTCAAGTCGTTCGCGGACCGCACCACCATCGAGCTGCGCGACGGGGTCACGGCCATCGTGGGCTCCAACGGGTGCGGCAAGTCCAACACGGCCGACGCGGTGCGGTGGGTGCTGGGCGAGCAGCGGGCCAGCGCCCTGCGCGGCGGGAAGATGGAGGAGGTCATCTTCCAGGGCAGCGTCCGCCGGCGTCCCCTCAATTACGCCGAAGTCGCCCTCGTCTTCTCCAACGAAGACGGCTCCGTACCCATCCCGCAGACCGAAATCGAGATCACCCGCAAGGTGTACCGCGAGGGCGGGAGCGAATATTCGCTCAATCGCGCTTCGTGCCGCCTGCGCGACATCCACGACCTGCTGCGCGACACGGGTCTGGGCTCCGACGCGTACTCGATCATCGAGGCGGGGATGATCGACTCGATCCTGAGCGAAAAGGCGGAGGAGCGCCGCGCCATGTTCGAGGAGGCGGCGGGGATCGGCAAGTACAAGGACCGCCGCCGCGCCGCCCAGCGCCGCCTGGAGCAGGCCGAAGGGGACCTCGCGCGGCTGGGCGACCTGGTGGCCGAGGTGGAGAGCAAGGTGCGCTCCCTCGCCCGGCAGCGCCGCCGCGCCCAGCGCTACGAGGAGCTGCAGGCCCGCCGCCTGGACCTGGATGTCGCCCTGGCCACCGCCGAGGCCGCGGCGCTCACCGCCGCCCTGGCCGAAGGGGAGCGGCGGCTGGCCGAGCTGGAGCGCATCGCGGGCGATACCGCCATCGAGCGCTCCACCGCCGAAACGGTGGTGCAGGAGCGGCGGTTGGAGACGGCGGAGCTGGGCCGCCGCCGCGCCGAGGTGGCGGGCCGGCTGGATGCGGTGCGCCAGCGGCTGGACGCGAGGGAGCGCGAGATCCTGCTTGCCGACGAGCGGCGCGGGCACGCGGAGATGCGGATCGCGCAGCTCGTGCGCGAGCGCGCCGAGCTGGCCGACCGCGCCGCCGCCCAGTCCGCCGAGGCCGAGCGCCTGGCCGCCGAGCGCGAGCGCGTCGTTGCGCGGGTGGACGGAACGCGCGAGCGGCTGGAGGCGCGCGTGGAGGAGAACGAGGGGCTGCGGGCCACCCTCACCGCCCACCGCCGCGCCAGCGAGGAGGCCGCGAACCGCCAGCGCGAGGTCGCCCGCGACATCGCCGCGGCGGAGGGGGAGCGCATCTCGGCCGAGCGCCGCCGCCAGGAGGGCTTGGAGCGCGCGGAGCGCCTGGGCGAGCAGACCACGCAGCTCGGCGCCGAGATCGAGCGCATGGGCGAGCAGACGGAGCTGTGGAGCGGCCAGGGCGACACCCTGCGCGACCGGCTGGACGCCGCCACCGACGCCGCCGAGCGCGCCCGCGAGGAGATGCGCGTGCTGCGCGGGCGCGAGGCCCCGCTGCGCGACGCGCTGCGGACCGGGCAGGACCGCGTGTCGCGCCTGGGGGCGCAGGTGAGCGCGCGCGAGGCGCTGGAGCGCTCGTACGAGGGCTTCTCCCCCGCCGTCACGGCGCTGATGCAGGCCCGCGCGCGCTTCCCCGGCGTCCTCGCGCCACTCGCCGACTTCGTGCGCGCCACCACCGCCGACGCGGCATCCGCGGCCGCGGTGGAATCCTTTCTCGGCTCGCTGCTGCAGGCCGTGGTGGTGCAGGACCTGGAGGCCGCGCGCCGCGTGCGCCGCTGGTTCCGCGACGAGTGGAAGGGCGGGGGAACGCTTCTCCTCCTCCCCATGGACGCGCCCGGCGTGCGCGACGCCCTCCCCGCCGCCAACCACCTGGGCGTGACGGGGACGGGGGAGGGGCACGGCTGGGCGGAGGTGTTCCTGGTGGGGCTCGTGTTCGTGAGCGGCGAGGACCCGCTGGAGTCGTTCGACGGGAACGCCCGCGTGGACTCGCTGGGCGACACGGTGGACGCGCGCGGCGTGATCCGCCTGGGCCAGCCGCTGACGGGGGAGGGGATCCTGGCCCGGCGCGAGGCGCTGGCCCGCCTGCGCGACGAGCTGGCGGACGCGGAGGTGGCGCACGATCGCCTGGTGCGCGATCGCGACACCCTGGTGGGCCAGCTCGGCGAGGCGGAGGAGCGCGCCCGCGAGGCGGAGGAGATCCGCCGCGTCACCGAGGCGGAGCTGCGCCGCCTGGACGCGGAGGCCGCCGCCCACGGGCACCGCCGCGGACGCCTGGAGCGCGAGCGGGAAGAGATGCACGCCGCCCTCTCCGCCACCCAGCGCAACGCCCTGGAAGCCGCCGAGCGCATGGCCGCCCTGGACGAGCGCCTCGCCCAGCTCGCCCGCGCCGCCGCCGAGGCCGGCGCCGCGGCCCTGCGCGCCGGCGCCGGCCTGGCCGAGCTGGACGCCGCCTGGGAGGACGCGCGCGACGAGGAATCGGAGCTGCGCGTGGCGCTGGCCCGCGCCGAGGGGGAGCTGCGCGAGACGGAGCGCGCCCTCGGCGCCGCCCGCCACGGCGCCGAGTCCGCCCGTGGCCGCGGCGCCACCCTGGAGGCCGAGGCCACCGAGCTGCGCCGCTCGCTGGAGGGGCTGGCCGGCGTGCGCGGGCGCGCAGGCGACGAGCTGGAGCTTCTCTTCCGCGAGCGCGACGAGCAGGGGGCCTCCGTCGCCAACCTGGACGCCCGCCTGGCCGAACTGGAAGCGGAGGCCGCGGGCGCGGAGGAGCGGGTGCGCGTGGCCCGCCGCCGCGAGGCCGAAGCCGGCGAGGAGCGCCACCGCCGCCAGCTGGAGCGCGCGGAGCTGGAGGGCCGGCTGATCCGCGTCCGCGAGCGGCTGGAGGTGGAGTGGGGCCGCCCGTGGAACGTGCTGGCCGCCGCCGCGCGTCCGGTGGAGGGGGGGACGGCGGAGGAGTGGCGCGCGGACCTGCGCGAGGTGGCGGAGCAGGTGAGCGCCCTGGGACCCATCAACATGCTCGCCGTGCAGGAGCACGAGGAGGAGGACCGCCGCCTGCGCTTCCTGCTGGAGCAGCGCGACGACCTGACCCGGGCGCGCGACGACCTGGCCTCGGCCATCCGCCAGATCAACCGCACGGCCCGCGAGGTGTTCATGGCCACCTTCGACACGGTGCGCCAGAACTTCCACCGCACCTTCCAGTCGCTCTTCCAGGGCGGCGAGTGCGACGTGTGGCTCACCGATCCCGATGACCCGCTGGAATCGGCCATCGAGATCCACGCCTCGCCGCGCGGCAAGAAGACGCAGCGCATCCACCTCCTCTCCGGCGGCGAGCGCACCCTCACGGCGCTCTCCCTCCTCTTCGCGATCTACCTGGTGAAGCCCTCCCCCTTCTGCCTCTTCGACGAGGTGGACGCCCCGCTGGACGAGTCCAACGTGGGCCGCTTCATCCAGCTCCTGGACGACTTCAAGGAGCAGACGCAGTTCATCGTCATCACCCACAACCCCCGCACCATGGAGTCCGCCGACTGGATCTACGGCGTCACCATGGAAGAGCCCGGCGTATCCACCGTCGTCGGCGTGGAGCTGCGGGGCGCCTGGGACTACACCGAGCGCAAGACGGCCTGATTTTTCTCCTCTGTGCCTCTGTGTCTCTGTGTGAGCCGCTGTTGCCGTTCCTCGCGTTTTCCAGTAAAATCAAGGGCTTACATACTCCAACCCTCCCCGGAATGTCGTCGGAAGACACCCCGCTGATGCTGCAGTGGCGCGAGGTCAAGGCGCGCCACCCCGACGCGCTCGTGTTCTTCCGTGTCGGCGACTTCTACGAGATGTTCAACGAGGACGCGGTCGAGGGCTCCAAGCTCCTGGACCTGACGCTCACCTCGCGGAACAACGGGGGGTCCAAGGCGCCGCTCGCGGGGATCCCGGCGCACGCGCTGGAGAACTACCTGCGCCGGCTGGTGGGGCTCGGCCGCCGCGTGGCCATCTGCGACCAGGTGGAGGACCCCGCGCTCGCCAAGGGGCTGGTCCGCCGCGAGGTAACCGAGATGGTGACCCCGGGCGCCGTGTTCAGCGACGCCCTGCTCGACGCGCGGCGCAACAACTTCCTGGTGGCGCTGGCGGGGGACGCGGCGGGGGCGGGGACCATCGCCGTGGCGATGGCGGACCTGTCCACGGGCGAGCTGGTGGTGCGGGCGGTGGCGTGGGACGAGCTGGGGGACGTGCTCGGCGCGGCGCGTCCCTCCGAGCTCCTCCTGCCGCGCTCCTGGGAGCTCTTCCCGGGGCCGGTGGACGGCGTCACGCGCACCTTCCGCGGCGACTGGCTGTTCGAGACGCGGACGGCGCAGGAGGAGCTGCAGCGCCACTTCCGGGTCGCCAACCTGGCGGGCTTCGGCTTCGAGACGGCGGATGCGCCGCTGGTGGGCGCGGTGGGGGCGCTGGTCGCGTACATCAACGAGGTGCAGCCGGCGGGCTTCGCGGCGCTGCGCACGCCGCGGGTGGAGCGCGCGGGCGCGGCCATGCCGCTGGATGAGATGACGCGCCGCAACCTGGAGCTGGTGGAACCCCTGCGCGGCGGCGGCACGGCGGGGACGCTGCTGGACGTGCTGGACGAGGCGCTCACGCCCATGGGCGGGCGCCTGCTGCGCCGCTGGCTGCTGGCGCCGCTGCTGGACCGCGCGATGATCGGCGCGCGGCTGGAGGCGGTGGACGAGCTGTTCGGCGACGACGCGGTGCGGCGCGAGGCGCGCACGGCGCTGGCCGAGATCCGCGACCTGGAGCGGCTGGGCGTCAAGGTGGGCACCGGGCGGGTGAACCCGCGCGAGATGCTGGCGCTGGCCGCCTCGCTGGAGCGGCTGCCGCCCCTGCGCGCGGCGCTGGCGGGGTGCGCGGCGCCCCTGCTGCGCGAGCACCTGGACGCCATCGAGCCCATGGACGACGTGCGCGAGCTGATCGCGCGCGCCGTCGATGCGGAGGCGCCGGTCGCGGTGCCGGACGGCGGGGTGATCCGCGCCGGCTTCAGCGCGGAGCTGGACGAGCTGCGCGGCGTGCGCGACGGGGCCGTGGAGTGGATCGCGCGCCTGCAGACCCGCGAGCGCGAGCGCACCGGGATCGGGTCGCTCAAGGTGGGGTTCAACCGCGTCTTCGGGTACTACCTGGAGATCACCCGCACCCACTCCGAAAAGGTCCCGGCGGACTACCACCGCAAGCAGACGCTGGCCAACGCGGAGCGGTACTACACGCCCGAGCTGAAGGAGTGGGAGGAGAAGGTGCTGGGCGCGGAGGAGCGCATCGGGGCGCTGGAGACCCGCCTCTTCGCCGAGCTGCGCGCCGCCGTCGCGCGGGAGCTGCCACGCATCCAGCGGGTGGCCGAGCGCATCGCGGCCGTGGACGTGCTGGCGGCGCTGGCCGAGGCCGCCTGCCGCCGCGACTTCTGCCGGCCGGAGGTGGACGACGGCTTCGCGCTGGAGATCCGCGGCGGGCGGCACCCGGTGGTGGAGACGATGATGCCGCGCGAGGAGTTCATCCCCAACAACCTGCAGCTGGACGAGGGGCGGCGGGTCATGATCCTGACCGGGCCCAACATGGCCGGCAAGAGCACGGTGCTGCGCCAGGCGGGGCTGATCGTGCTCCTGGCGCAGATCGGGTCGTTCGTCCCGGCGCGCGCGGCGCGCGTCGGGATCGTGGACCGCATCTTCACCCGCGTGGGCGCGTCGGACAACCTGGTGCGCGGGCAGAGCACCTTCATGGTGGAGATGAACGAGACGGCGGCCATCCTCCACGGCGCCACCGCGCGCTCGCTGGTGCTGCTGGACGAGATCGGCCGCGGCACCTCCACCTGGGACGGGCTGAGCGTGGCCACGGCCACCACCGAGCACCTGCACGACGTGACCGGCGCCAAGACGGTGTTCGCCACGCACTACCACGAGCTCACGCGCCTCTCCGAGCGCCTCCCGGCCGTGGTCAACTTCTCGGTGGCCGTGCGCGAGTCGGGGGACGACATCGTCTTCCTGCGCCGCCTGGTGGCGGGCGGCGCGGACCGCTCGTACGGCGTGGAGGTGGCGCGGCTGGCCGGCCTTCCCGGCAGCGTGGTGGCCCGCGCCCGCGAGCTGCTGCGCGAGCTGGAGGCCCAGGGGGCGCCCCGCAACGGCAACGGCCGCGCGGCCCAGCTCGCGCTCTTTGAAGACGGCCCGCACCCCGCCGTCGAGCGCCTGCGCCGCATGGACGTGAACGGGATCACGCCCATGCAGGCGCTGGCGCTCCTTTCGGAATTGGCGGACGTGGCGCGCTCATGAAGCACTCCTCCGTGTCTCTGTGGCTCTGTGTGAGATTGCTGTTCGCCGGCATGCTCGCGGCGTGCGGCGGGGCGCCCGAGCCCATCACGCCCCCGAAGCAGCTCGCCATCTCCGCCGAGTCGCCCTTCCAGTACCCGGAAGAGCTGTGGGACGCGCAGGTGGAGGGGGAGACGATGCTCAGGCTCTTCATCACCGAGCAGGGCGCGGTGGACAGCGTGCGCGTGGAGCGCACCAGCGGCTACGAGGCGTTCGACTCCGCGGCGCTGGCCGGGGGGCGCACGCTGAGGTTCCAGCCCGCGCGGCGCGGGGCGGAGCCGGTGGGCGCGTGGTTCATTCTTCCCGTTCGATTCGACCTGGGGCCGGCCGCCGATTCGGCGGGCGCCCCTTCCACATCTCAGCCGGCCGTGCTTCCATGACCGATTTCGCCGATCAGCTCCTCGCCCGCCCGCGGCACACGCGGCCCTACGCCAACATCGTGGAGGCGGTGGGGTGGACGCCCCTCATCCGCCTCAACCGCGTGACGGCGGGGATCCGCACCCCCGTGTACGGCAAGGCGGAGTTCATGAACCCCGGCGGCAGCGTCAAGGACCGCGTGGGGCCGGCCATCATCGAGGCCGCCGAGCGCGCGGGCGAGCTGCGCCCCGGCGGCACCGTGGTGGAGGGGACCAGCGGCAACACCGGGGTGGGGCTGGCGCTGGCCGCCGCCATCAAGGGGTACCGCTGCATCTTCACCATCCCGGACAAGATGAGCCAGGAGAAGGTGCGGCTCCTCAAGGCGTTCGGGGCCGAGGTGATCGTGACGCCCACCGCCGTGGCGCCCGACCACCCCGACAACTACGTGATGATGGCGAAGCGGATCGCCGAAGAGACGCCCAACGCCATCCTCGCCAACCAGTTCTACAACCAGGCCAACCCCGAGGCCCACTACGCCACCACCGCCCCCGAGATCTGGGAGCAGACGGAGGGGCGGGTGACGCACTTCGTCTCGGCCGCGGGCACCGGCGGCACGCTGACGGGGGTGGGGCGCTACCTCAAGGAGCGCAACCCCGCCGTCCGCATCATCGGCGGCGACCCGGTGGGCTCCATCATCGCCGGGTACGCGGCCACGGGGAGCAAGCCGGAAGCCGCGCCGTACAAGGTGGAGGGGATCGGGCAGGACAAGATCCCCGGCACGCTGGACATGAGCGTGGTGGACGAGTGGCGCTCGGTGGAAGACCGCGCGTCGCTGGGGATGGCGCGCCGGCTGACCCGCGAGGAGGGGCTGTTCGTGGGCGGCTCGGCGGGGCTGATCTGCCAGGTGGCGCTGGAAGTGGCGCGCGAGATCGACGACCCGGAGGCGTGCGTCGTCTTCATCCTGTGCGACACGGGCGAGCGCTACCTGTCCAAGATCTTCAACGACGAGTGGATGAGGGAGAACCGGCTGCTGGAGCCGTCGCGCGTGACGGCGCGCGACATGGTGAGCGGCAAGGAAGACAAGGCGCCGGGTCAGCTCATCGCGGTGGCGCCGGAAACGCCCGTGCGGCAGGCGCTGGGCTTCATCACCCAGCACAACATCTCGCAGCTCCCCGTGGTGTCCGAGGGGGACTGCGTGGGGCACATCTCCGAGGCGTCGCTGATGTCGCGCGTGCTGGAGAACACGGCCACGCTGGAGCAGTCGGTGCAGCACCTGATGGACGCGCCCCTGCCGGTGGTGGACGCGCACGTGGACCTGCCCGGGATCACGCGGCTGCTGAACCGGCAGAACCCGGCCGTGCTGGTGCGGCACGACGGGCGGCTGGCGGGGATCATCACCCGCTACGACGTCCTCCGCTACCTCACCGACGCGCGGTGAAGCGCCCCGGCGGCAAGACTTTCCGCGCGCCGAAGGGTGTGGCATGGAAAGGCTTGCCGACCGTGGCAAACTCGTTACATTCCCCGCTACCCGGCGCGGCCGGGCGCGGCTAGTCTCATGCGCGTCCCCGGAGAGTGTACGGGGCGCAGTCGGAAACTCTCTATCCTCCCCGAGAAACACATGATCAAACGCTGTTCGCAGATGGCGGCCGCGCTTTGTTTCGCGCTGCTGCTGGCGTTCGGCCAGACACGCGGCGCGAGCGCGCAGGGCGTGACGACCGGCGCCATCGGCGGAACCGTGACCAACGCGGCCGGGGCTCCGGTCGCCAACGCCACGGTCACCGTACGCAACACCGCGACCGGATTCAGCCGCAGCGCCCGCACCGACGCGTCGGGGCGCTACTTCGTACCCAACCTCCTCCCGGGTTCCGCGTACTCCGTGTCGGCGGCGATCCTGGGGCAGGCGCCGCAGCAGCGCGGCGGCCTGCGCGTGGTGCTCAGCCAGACCACCAGCGTGGACTTCCGCCTCACGGAGCAGGCGCTGGCGCTGGAAGGGCTCACCGTGCGCGCGGAGAGCAACCCGCAGCTCAGCCGCTCGCGCACCGGCGCGGCCACCGTGCTCAGCAGCGAGACGGTCACGGACATCCCGAAGCTCAACCGCAGCTTCAACGAGGTGGCCGCCGCGTCGCCGTACGTCAGCGTGACGCCGGGCTCGGGCCCGTCCATCGCCGGCGCCAACAACCGCTACAACAACATCCAGATCGACGGCGCCACCACCAGCGACGTCTTCGGCCTGGGGTCGTCCGGCACGCCGGGCGGGCAGGGCACGGCCGCCAAGCCGGTGCCCATCGACGCCATCGACCAGTTCCAGGTGCTGGTGACCCCGTTCGACGTGCGCCAGGCCGGCTTCACGGGCGGGCTCATCAACGCCGTCACCAAGAGCGGCACCAACCGCTTCCGCGGCAGCGGCTTCGCCAACTACCGCAACGAGTCGTTCACTCGCGGCGACACGCTGCGCGGGTTCGGGCGCAACTTCAATCCGCCCAACGAGTTCTTCACGCGCCAGTTCGGGCTCACGCTGGGCGGCCCCATCGTTCGCGACCGCCTGTTCTTCTTCGTGGCGGGCGAGTGGGAGCAGAGCGAGACGCCGAGCATCTTCAACAGCGGCAGCGACCCCTCCGTGATCCGCGTGCTCCCGCAGCGCGTGGACTCGGTGCTGGCCGCTTCGCAGCGCTTCGGCCTGAACGTGGGCAACGCCGAGACGCTGGTGGAGCAGGAGCGCCTGGGGTCGTTCCTGGGGCGCCTGGACTTCCGCATCAACAGCGCGAACCGCCTCGTGTTCCGCTTCAACTCGACGCCCAAGTGGCGCGACGACGAAGGGGTTTCGCGCGGCGGGCAGAACTTCGACCTGTCGTCGTACAACTTCTACTACCGGACGATGAACAACTCGTCCGTGGTGCAGCTCTTCTCGGACATCTCGCCGCGCCTCTCCAACGAGCTCCAGGTCAACTACCAGACGATCCGCGACCGGCCCACGCCGGAGGTGCGCTTCTCGGCGATCGAGGTCAACACGCGTGACACGATCGCGGGGCGCGTAACGACGGGCCGCATCCGCTTTGGCGCCGAGACGAGCCGGCACGCCAACGAGCTGGACCAGGAGATCCTGCAGGTCACCAACAACCTGACCTTCGACGCGGGCGCGCACCGCCTCACGGCCGGCGCGAACGTGGAGTACTACGACTTCCGCAACCTGTTCCTGCAGGGCGCGCTGGGCACCTACCAGTTCGCCAGCCCCGCGACGTACGCGCAGGGCGTGCCGAGCAACTACACGGTCAACGTGCCGCTGCGCGACGACGTGGCGGCCGAGTTCAGCGTGATCCAGCCGGGCGGGTACCTGCAGGACGTGTGGTCGCCCACGGAGAACCTGGAGATCACGGCCGGGCTGCGCTTCGACATGCCGCGCTTCCTGGACAACCCCACGAGCAACCAGCAGTTCGCCACGGCCTTCGGGGTGGACAACGCGGAAATGCCGGAGAACGTGGTGCTCTTCTCGCCGCGCCTCGGGTTCAACTGGCAGAGCGGCGGCGACCGCACCCTGCAGGTGCGCGGCGGCGTGGGCGTCTTCACCGGCCGTCCGCCCTTCGTGTGGCTTTCCAACGCCTTCGGCAACACGGGGCGCGACTTCGTGACGCTCTCGTGCTCGGGCACCAACGTGCCGGCATTCACGCCGAACGCGGCGCCCACGCGCTGCGCGGACCAGCGTGACCCGGCGCTCGCGGGTGCCCAGCTCGTCAACTACGTGCGTGACGACTTCAAGTACCCGCAGGAGCTGAAGGCGACGCTCGGCATGGACCGCGAGCTCTTCGCCGGCATCACGGCGACCGTGGAAGGCACGTGGAGCCGCGGCATCAACACGGTGGTGAGCCGCGAGATCAACATCAAGGGGCCCGTCGCCGACCTGCCGGCTTCGGCGGTGCAGGGGCTGGGGCCGCGCGAGATCTACGGCACGCCGCAGGTCAACGACCGCTTCGCCTTCAACACGGTGCGCATCGATCCCGCCTTCCGCAACGTGGTGGAGCTGGGGAACGTGGAGAGCGGCAACACCTTCGTGGGCCTGGCGCAGCTCGCCCGCCGCTTCGGCCGCGACTACAACCTGCAGGCGGCGTACACCTTCACCCGCTCGCGCGACCCGATCAGCCTCACCTCCAGCGTCGCCACGTCCAACGTCGGCTTCCACGCCATCGGTGAGCGGATCAACGACTTCTCGCTGGCGCGCTCGGCCTTCGAGCGTCCGCACAAAGTGACGGTGGTGGGCACCGCCAACCTGTTCCGCAACTTCGGCGGGACGGAGGTCAGCGCGATCTACGTGGGCCAGAGCGGGCGTACCTACTCGTACGTCTACAACGGCGACATCAACGGCGACGGCTACGAGTCGAACGCGCCGGGGCTGGGCGGGCGCAACAACGACCTCGTGTACGTGCCCAACGACGTTAACGAGATCGCCTTCCGCAGCGCGGACGACCGCCGGCTCTTCAACGAGCTGGTGGAGATGGAGCCCTGCCTGCGCGGGAGCCGCGGCCAGATCCTGGAGCGCAACGCCTGCCGCGGTCCGTGGACGAACCGCCTGGACGCCACCCTCCGCCAGGGGATCCCGGCGCGCCTGAGCGGCCGGAGCAACCTGAAGCTGGAGCTGAACGTCTTCAACCTCCCCAACCTCCTCAACCGGCGGTGGGGGCTGCAGCAGGGCCCGGCCAACAACACGGTGAACCTGCTGGACCTGGACGGCCGCGTGGGCAACACCGCCAACGGCGCGCCGGTCTTCACCTACGCGGGCTTCACCTCCAACCAGACGGCGGGCGGCAACGCCACCTTCCGCTCGGCGGAGCGCCCGTACACCACCTTCTTCGAGTCGCGCTACCAGCTGCAGCTCGGCATCCGGGCAGACTTCTGACCGGCCGAAGGCGGTAGGCAGTGAAAAGGGCGGGACGGCGCGAGCCGTCCCGCCCTTCTTCAAACAGCAGGGCTCACACAGAGGCACAGAGACACGGAGCTGATGAAACCGTTCCTGATCGGGATCGCCGGGGGCACCGGCTCCGGGAAGACCACCGTGGCGCGCCGCATCTACCAGTCGCTTCACCTGGACTCGGCGGTGTTCATCGACTACGACGCCTACTATCGCGACCTGGCGCACCTCTCGGTGGAGGAGCGGCAGCGGATGAACTTCGACCACCCCGACTCGCTGGACAACGAGCTCCTCATCGAGCACCTGGAGCGGCTGGTGGCGGGGGAGGCGGTGGAGAAGCCCGTGTACGACTTCACGCGCCACACGCGCGCCGCGGAGTCGGTCCGCATCCAGCCGCGCCACGTGATCCTGGTGGACGGCATCCTGCTGTTCGCGGACGCGCGGCTGCGCGACATGTTCGACCTGAAGATCTTCGTGGACACGGAGGCGGACGTGCGCTTCATCCGCCGGCTGCGCCGCGACATCGAGACGCGCGGGCGCACGCTGGAGGCGGTGATCGAGCAGTACCTGGGCACGGTGAGGCCCATGCACTTCGAGTTCGTGGAGCCCACCAAGCGCTACGCCGACGTCATCCTCCCCCGCGGCGGGCAGAACACGGCGGGGATCGAGGTGATCGCCGCGCGCATCCGCGAGCGCCTGGCGGAGAAGGCGCGCGCCGAGGCCGCGGCGACGGCGGTGTGAGGGTGGCGGGCCGGCGCGCGCGCGACTGCTCCCGTAGCAGTGGGCGCTTGACCCGGCCGCCGCGATGCCGGTATACTCCCTCCAAACCCTGTACGACCCCCGCGATCCCGGAGGAGCACACCGAGCGCGATCCACGGACCGAATGAGGTGCTGATGCTGCGTGCACCCCCGGTTCTGCTCCTGCTCCTGACGCTCTTCGGGCTGGGGATCCCCTGCGCCGCGCGGGCGCAGGACCCCGACGAACGGGCCCCGGTCGTGCCCTCCAGGGGGTACCGGCTGGAGCAGAACTATCCCAATCCGCCGAACCCGGATACGTACATACCGTTTTATCTGGAGGAAAGCCTTTTCAGGGATGGCGAGCCCCGGGTCGTCACCATCCGAATCGTGAACATGTTTCGTCAGCTTATCGCCGTCCCCAGGGCGGTCGGGCATCCCCGCGGGAAGAACGTCCGCGTGCAGGGGCTTCGCTACACGGAGCCGGGGCGGAAGGTCGCCTACTGGGATGGCCGCGACCTCAACGGGAGGCGCGCCCCGTCGGGGCTCTACTACTGCGAGCTGATGGTGGGCGACCGGCGCGAGCCGGACCTGATCCGCATCATCGTCGCCGATCCGCGGAAGCGGCGCTTCATCCCGCCCATCTTCCGCAGGCAGTGAAAAGAGGGGTCACACAGAGACACAGAGGCACAGAGAAAAGCAATCTTTCTCTGTGCCTCTGTGTCTCTGTGTGATCCTGCTTTTTCTTAGTCGATCAGGTAGAGGAACCGGCCGCAGCTCTGGCACGAGCGGATCTCCTCGTTCCGGTCCGCGTCGGAGGCCAGGGCGGTGGGGATCTGGACGAAGCAGCCGTAGCAGGTGCCGCGGATCACGGGCACCACCACGCGCGTCTGCCGGGCGGCCACGCGCCGGTAGCGCGTGCGCACCTGCACGGGGAGCGACTCCTCCATCTCCGCGATCTTGTCGTCGAGCATGCGGAGCGCGTCCTCGGTGCTCAGGCCGAACACGCCCTCCTGCACCTCGCGCGAGTTGTCCTCGCCGAGCTCGCGGCGCTGCGTCTTCAGGTCCTGGATCTCCAGGAGCGTTTCGAGCTGGGGGTGCATGTCAGTGGTACACTCCGCGCCTCAAACGCCCTTCTCCTGAAGGAGCGCGAGGAATTCCGAAGGATTGGTGAGCTGGTCGAGCCGGGCGGAAACGTCCGGCTCCTTGGAGAACTGCGCGATCTTCCCCAGCACGGGGAGGTACTGGTTGGACACCTCCAGCGGCGGCGCCACGATCAAAAAGAAGTAGCGGGCCGCCTGGTCGTCGATCGCCCTGAAGTCCACCCCGGAGGTCTTGCGGCCGAACGCCACCCGCAGCCGGTTGACCACCAGCGAGCGGCAGTGGGGGATGGCGATGCCCTTGCCGATCCCCGTGGAGCCCAGGTTTTCCCGCCGCTTCAGCATCTTGAAGAGGATCCCCTGCGACTTCTCGTCGACGCCGAGCAGGCCGATGAGCTCCTTGAGGATCTCATCCTTGCTCTCGCCTTTGAGGTCGAGCTGGATCGCGCCTTCATTGAAGAATTCGCGAAGTTCCATATCTGCAGTCCCGGTAGTTTTACGCGCGTCAGGTTTCAGGGTCCCGTAGGACGCCGGAATGTACACCGCCGTTGCATGAGTGTCAAAATCAAAGACTTATATCTCGCGCGGAGGCCCGGGCGCACGGCGGGAAGCTCGCTACGGACGCATGGCCTCGGGATCGATTCCATTGCGCAGGCACCACTCCGCGTAGGCGAAGGGCGAGATCTCGGACGGCTTGATCTCGCTGCGGCCGCCCCAGAAGACGTTGGTGTAGCCCACGGAGATCCCGGCCTCTTCCAGGTGCCGGTCGATGGCGGCCTTGTGGGCGAGCACCGTCTCCTTCTCCGTGCCGTGCGCCACGCCCATGATGTTGACGTCGCCGAACTCCGGGCCGCCCTCGCGCCAGTAGGCGTGCGTCATCACGTAGTGGCGCCCCACCTCGCGCCCCGCGTCGATCTCGCGGCCGGGGGACACCTGCCAGTGGAAGAGCGCGTTGTAGCGCGTCACCCGCTCGCCGGCGGCGTTGGGCTTGTAGTGCTCCAAAAAGGTGGAGAAGCGCCCGATGACGCCGCGCCGGTTCAGCTCGCGCGCCACCTCGGTGAAGCGCTCCAGCGGCACCCCCGCCTCGGCCGCCCGCCCCACCCACGGGGTGTCCGTGATCTCGTCCGCCGCGAACTCGCGCTTGAGCGCCTCCAGGATGCGCCACTCCAGGCCGGAAAGCTCCACGATGTTGGTGTCCAGCACCTGCCCCAGGTCGTCGGAGCGCGCGCCCGGCTCCAGCCCGCGGCGGCGCACGTGCCCCACGCCCAGCGCGAACAGCCGGTGGGCGGGGAGGAGCTTGAAGGCGAGAGCCCCCGTGCGCTCCATCAGGAAGCGCGCGTGCTTCTCCATGGAGTAGCCCTGCGGCACCTTGAGCGTGGTCCACAGGCGGTAGCGGGAGCCCGGCGTCTCGCGGTCGGTGGAGCGGATGACCACGTGGCCGGAGAAGGGGTCTTCGCGGAACATGTACTCGAAGGCCGCGTCCAGCCGCTCCGGCGGCACCTCCCACGCGACCAGCGCGCCGGGGGCCAGGTTGGTGGCCATCAGCGTCTGCCGCACGCGGCGGATGGTGCCGGAGGCGAGCATCGCGCGGATGCGCTCCAGCACCGTCTCCGGCTCCACCCCGCTGAGGCGCGCGATCTCGCGGAACGGCTCGTCCTGGAATCCCTGCACCCGGTCTTCGGAGACCGCCAGGATGCGGGCGTTTACCGGGTCGGTGGTCTCCACCGGCACGGTGCTGATGCTATCGGCCATGGCTTCTCGTGCGTTGCATGTAACGGGTCAGCCCTCGCCCGCGGTGGGCGCGCCGACGCCCTGGTCGCCGCGCAGGGTCACCTTGTACACCTCGGGCGGCGCGTTGGGCTTCACCCGCACGGATTTGGCGGGGATCCCCACGTTGACGTGGTACGGGCGCACGTCCTTGGTGGCGACGGCAAGCGCGCCGACCATGGAGTGCTCCCCCACCTGCGTCCCCGCGAGCACGGTGGCGTGATAGGTGACGCGGACGCCCTCGCCGATCACGGTCTTGAGGTTGCTCACGTCGCGCTGGTCGACGATGGAGTGCGTGTGCGAGTAGATGTTCGCGAAGTCCGAGATCGACACGCCGTTCCCCAGCTCGATCCCGCCGCGGTCGTCCAGCAGCACGTTGCGGTGCACCACCACGTCGTCGCCCACCTCCAGGTTGTACCCGTAGGAGAACTCCACGAAGTGGAAGCACTTGAAGTTCTTCCCCACGCGCTTGAACAGGTACGGCGCCAGCGCCCGGCGGAAGGCTACGCCCAGGTGCACGTTGCCGCCCAGCGGGCTGCGGTCGAACATCTGCCACATCCACAGCAGCGGCTTGCGCTCGGCGAACTTCTCCACGTCCACTTCGGCGTAGTACTCGGGCTCCAGCGTCACGTTACGCGCGTCCATCTGCGCGAGAGCCGCCTGCACGGCGAGCGGAAGATCGCCCGGGTTCCGCCCGAGCATCCCCGGGTAGAAGAGCCCGGTGAGCGTGTTGCGGCACAGCTCCCAGCGGTCGTCGCCGCGCGCGAGCGCCTCCTGCAGCTCGCCGAGCCAGCGGTCGTACAGCGAAGTCGCCTCCGCGGAAGGTTCGAGGTGCCGCAAGGGGTAGATGGGCATGGCAGCGTGCTTTTCGGGTGGCGTGCGTGTGCTCGGCGGGAAAGGTAGGCGGCGCGGCCGGTGGGGGCAAACAGCAGGGGCGGCGGAGCTACGACTTCGAAGGGGCGAGTGGAGATCTTCGCCGGCGCCCGCGGTGGCCCTCACCCCCGACCCCCTCTCCCGATAACGGGAGAGGGGGCGATTCCCACACGGTGGTGCGACGAAGCGGCCCCTGCCCCGCCGCGGCCCCTCTGATGCGGAGCGCGGCTGGATGGCTGGAATGCGCCCCCTCCCATTGCGCGCGAAACGGGACAGGGGGCGATTCCCACACGTCCACGCGTCTGAGCGGCGGGCGGCGCCGCGGTTCAGAACAAGCCCGAGTTGCCCGTGGACACCGAGGATGCGCCCCCTCCCCCAGCAGTTTGGCGGAGGCGGACGGGGGGTGAGGGCCGCAGCGCCCCCAGCACCTGCTCGCCGCCCGCGAAGTAGTCCCCTCTCCCACGCAGTCTGTGGGAGAGGGTGGCGGCTCTCAGGCCGCCGGGTGAGGGCAGCGGAATCCGGACGAGCAGCGCGTTGGGCAGCACCAGCACGCGGGCGCCGTCCGGGTGCGGGCGGCGGCGGTGGAGGAGGCGCAGGGTGGCGCGGCTCACGCCGTAGCCCACCAGCGCGCCGCCGGTGACGTCGCTCGTCCAGTGCTTGTCGTCGTAGATGCGCGACCAGCCGACCAGGGTGGCGCCGCCAAACGCGAGGGCGGTGACCCACGGGCGGCCCGCTTCCTCGGAGAGGGAGGTGGCGAGGGAGAAGGCGACGACGGCGTGGCCCGAGGGGAAGGCCTGCCAGCGGTTGTTCGGGTTGAAGGGGCGGAAGCTGAGCGGGTCGTCCGTGGCCGAGGGGCGCTCGCGGCCGACGGCGTACTTGAGCGTGCCGTTGGCGACGCCGGAGGCCAGGAGGGCGGCCAGCATGTGCGCGGCGGAGGAGGAGAGCTCCGGCGCGTCGGCCAGGCGGCCGCCGGCGTAGGCGCCGCCCAGCGCCACGACGGCGTAGACCGGGCGCCCGCCGTGGTTGAGCCCGCGCGTGGCCCAGTCCAGCCGCGTGCCGCCGCCCGCGGGGATCGCGCGGTCCACCGGGGCGTCCAGGAGCGCGGCACCCGCCAGCACGGCTCCGGCGACGATCAACGGCTCGGCGCGGCGGGGGAGCTGCGCGGCGGATGGGCGCGGGGCGGCGGCGCAGAGGGCGAGGGCGAGGAAGAGGAGGCGCATCGTCGCGGTTGCGTGGGGGGCACGGGGGGCGCGGCAAGGTAGGCGCGGGGGCGGGCGCGGGCAAACGCGCCGCCGAAACCGGGGGCGCGGCGGGCACGTACGCCCTGGCACGCCGCCGGTGCTCACCGGCACGGAAATCGCGCCCGGTCCAGGGCGGCTCAACCGAAACAAGGCCATCGCCATGCACGACGGGCTCCGGGAACGCCTCATCCGCCAGATTGATGCGCTCCCCGACGAACAGGTCTACCAGGTGCTCGACTACCTCGAGTTCCTGGGCTCCAAGTACAACCGCGCTCCCCTGCGCGAGCCGAACAGCGTCCAGCGCTTCACCGAGCGGCTGGAAGACCGGATGCGGATGCAGGGGCTGGCGTACGGCACCATCAAGGGCGCGCTGGGGATCATGGGCACCGCCGGCAAGGTGGTGTCCGGCCTCTCGGAGGCCAGCCGCACGGTGATCCGCGAGGTGGAGCAGGTGGTGCTCGGGCCCGAGGATACGGGCGCGCAGCGGCCTCCCGCACCCCGCGGCAACGGCGGCACGCCGCCCTCGCTTCCGCCGCGCGCCGGCCGCGACGGCGACGGAACGCAGTCCGGGTGAACGGCCCGGTGAACTCCATCAACCACGGGTGACATGGCCGACCAGAAGAACACTCCGCGCAGCCGCTTCGCCAGCGACGACGACGACACGGGATCCCAGGCGCCGCGCCGCCGGAGCGTGCTGGACGACGACGACGACCTGGTAGGCCCGCGCACCGTTTCCGCGCCGCGCCCGCGCCGCCGGACGACCGGGGGCGGAGGTTCGCCCTCCACCGCCGAGGCGATGATGGCGCTGCTGCGCGACCTGCCGCACTTCGGGCGGCTGGTGTACCGGGTGGCCCGGGACCCGCGGGTCTCCACGGTGGACAAGGCGCTGGTGCTGGCCGCGCTGGCGTACACGGCCGTCCCCGCGGACGCCATCCCGGACGTGATCCCCTTCCTGGGCGAGCTGGACGACATCGTGGTGGTGGCGGTGGCCATCGGCCGCCTGGTCAACAACGTGGGCGTGGAGCTGCTGCTGGAGCACTGGGAGGGCGACGACGCCACGCTGCAGTCCGCGCTGGAGGTGGTGGAGCGGGGGAGCAGCCTTCTCCCGCAGCCGCTCAAGGGCATCCTGCTGGGCGGCCGGTAGCGCGCGAGCAGGGGTGCGGGCCGGGGGCGGTTCGGCGTTGACAGCCCCGCCCCCGGCTCGCTATTTTTCCCTATGGAACACCTGAACCGCACGCACTCGAATCGACGCATGCCCGCCATCCCCTCCGCCCCCGGGCGGGGTGTGGACCGGCGGGCTCGCTGCATGGTGGAGGCCCGATGAACCGACCCGACGCGTCCCCGGCCCGCTTCGTGGGCGAGGGACTCACGTTCGACGACGTACTGCTCGTTCCCCGCCGTTCGGAGGTGCACCCCAGCACCACGGACGTGCGCACCCAGCTTACCCGCAGCATCTCGCTCACCATCCCCCTGATCGCGGCGGCGATGGACACCGTCACCGAGAGCCGCATGGCGATCGCGATGGCGCGGCAGGGGGGGATGGGAATCATCCACAAGAACATGCCCGTCGTCCGCCAGGCGGAAGAGGTGGACCGGGTGAAGCGCTCCGAGAGCGGGATGATCGCGTCACCGGTAACGGTGCGCCCCGACGCTCCGCTGCGCGAGGCGGTGCAGCTGATGGAGCGCTTCTCGGTGAGCGGCGTTCCCGTGGTGGAGGACGGCGGCCTGCTGGTGGGGATCCTCACCAACCGCGACCTGCAGTTCGAGACGGACATGGACCGCTCGGTGGGCGAGGCGATGACGCGCGAGGGGCTGGTCACGGCGCCGGTGGGCACGTCGCTGGAGGAAGCGGTCAAGATCCTCCACCGCCACCGCATCGAGAAGCTCCCCGTGGTGGACGAGGCGGGGCTGCTGCGGGGCCTGATCACCGTCAAGGACGTGCGCAAGCGCGCCCAGTTCCCCAACGCCTGCAAGGACGAGCGCGGCCGCCTGCGCGTGGGCGCCGCCATCGGCGCGCACCCGCAAAAGGACATCGAGCGCGCCCGCGCCCTGGTGGAGGCCGGGGTGGACGTGCTGGTGGTGGACACGGCGCACGGGCACTCGGTGGGGGTGCTGGACGCCGTCTCCCGCGTGCGCGAGGCCTTCCCCGGGGTGCAGATCATCGCGGGGAACGTGGCCACGCGCTCGGGCGCCGCGGCGCTGGTGGAGCGCGGGGTGGACGCGGTGAAGGTGGGCGTGGGCCCCGGCTCCATCTGCACCACGCGCGTGGTGACGGGCGTGGGCGTGCCCCAGCTCACCGCCGTGCTGGACGCGGTGGAGGGGGTGGCCGGCGAGGTCCCCGTGATCGCGGACGGGGGGATCAAGTACTCCGGCGACATGGTCAAGGCGCTGGCGGCGGGCGCCCACTCGGTGATGATGGGCTCCATGCTGGCCGGCACCGACGAGAGCCCCGGCGAGTCGTTCCTGCTGGAGGGCCGCCGCTTCAAGACGCTGCGGGGGATGGGGAGCCTGGGCGCCATGCAGGAGGGCTCGGCCGACCGCTACTTCCAGGAGAGCGGCGACGCCCGCAAGTTCGTTCCCGAAGGGATCGAGGGCCGCGTGGAGTACAAGGGCGCCGTGGCGGACACCATCTACCAGCTCGTGGGCGGCCTGCGCTCCGGCATGGGCTACCTGGGGTGCGCCGACATCGACGCGCTCCGCACCGAGACGCAGTTCATGCGCATCACCGGCGGCGGCCTGCGCGAGTCGCACCCGCACGACGTGACGATCACGCGCGAAGCCCCGAATTATCATTCGTGAGTAGTGCCTGGGTGCGTGGGTAGAGTGCTCGCTGGCGTCGGCGGGGGGCCCTCACCCCCCCGACCCCCACTCTCCCAATACTGGGAGAGGGGGGCGCATTCCAGCCATCCAGCCGCGGCCCCGGCATCACGGGGGCTGCGGTTCGGCAGGGGGCGCTTCGTCGCCGGGACCGGTGGAAATCGCCTCCTCCCCCAGCTGTTTGGGGGAGGAGGTCGGGAGGTGAGAGCCTCACCGTCCGTGCCCCCACGCGCTTTTGCAACGCACTCACGCACTTCCGTACGCAGTCCCACACTCGCACCGCGACCATCCATGCCCCGCATCCAGCTCGTACGCATCGCACACGCCCGGTCGGGCGACAAAGGCGACACCGCAAACGTGGGTCTGATCGCGCTGCGGCCGGAGTTCTATCCGCACCTGGTGCGGGAGGTGACCACGGAGCGCGTCAAGGAGCACTTCACCGGGATCGTGCACGGTGGCGTGGAGAGGTTCGAGCTTCCCAACCTGGAGGCGCTCAACTTCCTGCTGCACAACGCGCTGGGCGGGGGCGGCACCGTGTCGCTCAAGACCGACGCGCAGGGGAAGGTGCTCTCCACCGCGCTGCTGCGCATGGAGATCGAGGTGCCGGCCGAGGTCGTCCAGGCCGCCGGCGCCGCGTGATGTACGGCACGGTGCTGGTGGGGCGCGAAGGGGCCGTCGCGCGCCTCACGCTCAACCGCCCCGACAAGCGCAACGCCCTCAGCGCCGAGCTCGTCGCGGACCTCAAGGCCGCGCTGCGCGAGGCGGATGCGGACGACGGCGTGCGCGTGGTCGCCATCAGCGGGGCGGGGAAGGACTTCTGCTCCGGCGCCGACCTGTCGGCGCTGAAAAAGATCGCGGGCGCCTCCGTCATGGAGAACCTGGCGGACGTGGACGAGCTGGCGGAGCTCTTCCTCCTGCCGCGCCGCATGCGGAAGCCCGTGGTGGCGTGCGTGCGCGGAAGGGCGCTGGCGGGCGGGTGCGGGCTCGCCACCGCGTGCGACCTGGTGCTCGCCGCGGAGGGAGCGCAGTTCGGGTATCCCGAGACGCGCATCGGCTTCGTGCCGGCCATGGTGATGGCCATCACCCGGCGCAACGTTTCCGAGAAGCGGGCCTTCGAGCTGCTGGTGCGCGGCCTGCCGTTCTCCGCCGCGGAGGCGGAGCGGATGGGGCTCATCAACCAGGTGTTCCCCGACGACGCGTTCGACGCCGGGACGGACGCCGTCCTCGCCGACCTGGCGGAGCGCAGCCCCTCGGCCGTGCAGCTCGCCAAGCGGCTGCTCTACAACTCGGACGCGCTGGGTTTCGAAGCCGCCGTGCGCGCCGGCGCCGACGTCAACGTGGTGGCGAGGATGACGGAAGACATGCAGGCGGGGGTGGCGCGCTTCCTGGAGCGGAGCTGACCATGCCGCGCATCTCCCCGGAAGCGGCGTTTCCCTGGAAGCTGCGGCTCTTCTTCGCGGGCGCCCTCTTCTTCCTCCTGGGCATCTTCCTGGACCGGCGCCCGCTGATCGTGGCCGCCATCGTGACGCTGGCCATCGGCATCATCCTCCGCATCCTCTCGCGCAAGCCGCCGCCCGAGGTGCATTCGTCCTGGTACGAAGACGAATAGGGCTCACACAGAGACACAGAGGCACAGAGGCACAGAGATAAGTTTTTCTCTGTGCCTCTGTGTATCGGCTAGGCCGGGCCGACCTGCACGAACTTGCCGATCGAAGGGATGCGCTCGCCGGTGGTGGAGACGATCACTCCGAAGAGGAGGTAGGGGCCCGGAGGCGCGATGCGGCCGTCCGGGGGCGCGACCACTGAAAACGAGCCGAAGGCCGCGTCGGGCTGGAAGGCGAGGGAGATGTAGCGCTGGTCGGCGTTGTAGGCGTGCGTCACGCTGCCGCAGCGGATGAGCACCACTTCCTGGAGCGCTTGAAAGGAGGTGAGGGTGAAGGTGGCGCCGTACCCGATGCTGCGCGGGGCGCTGATGCTGGGGCGGCGCAGCCCCCGGCGCATGTAAGGCGGCCGGTAGAGCTCGATCCGCCGCTCGCGCGCGGCCATCCCGCGCCCGCCGTTGTGATCCGATCCCGCGATCCATACCTGCCCGTCGGGGAGGAGGAGCGCCACCGAGTGGTACACCCGCGGGATGGCGAGACTGCCGGGCGCCGACCACACGCCGGACGCGGGGTCGAACCGCTCCACCGCCATCACCGCGCGCGCGTCGGTGCCGTCCGTGCTCCCGCCCAGCACCAGCACCGTTCCGTCCGGCATGAGGACGCTGTTGCAGTGCAGCCGCCGGGGATTGGCGCCGTGCGCCGGGGTGGCCGCCACCGTGCGCGGGCCCGTGTCGTTCCACGCCACACCGGTGGCCGTGCCCCCCGCTCCCAGGTCCAGTATGCGCGCGCTCGCGCCGCCCACCGCCAGGATGCGGGTGTTGTAGTCCGTTCCCCTCAGGGGGAGGATCACGGACGACCACCAGATGTCGGCATCGTAGGCCACGTTGGTGGCCGCCTCGCTCCAGGCGCCGCTCGTGGGATTCCAGCGCCGGGTGAGGCCGCCCATCGCGCTCGCCGAGAGGACGTCGCCGTTGGGCAGCACGTGCAGGCGCGGGTAGCTGTCCGGCACGTCGGTGCGCTCCCCCCGGTACGTCCACGCGCCGGCCGGGGCCGGGGTGGGCACGTATGTCTCGAGCGAGGTGTTGTTGTGGCGGGTGTCGTCGTTGGTGGGGTGCCCGGAAATCGCCAGCACCTTGCCGTCGGGAAGCGTCAGGAGCGTGGGGTACCACCTCCCTCCGCCCACCGTGCGGCCCGGCTGCGGGCCCATCGGCGCGGCGGCCGCCCACGCCGGCGGCGCGGCGGAGAGGATGTTGGTCTCGCGCAGCCCGGGGAAGTGCGGGTGGTGGGCGCCGGGCACCTCCTCGTTGTACGCGTCCGTGCCGCCCGCGGCCACGAGGCGGCCGTCCGGCAGGAAGGCGTGGCCGCAGCAGAACAGGTCCTGCGCGGGGGAGCGGACGTAGCGGATCGCACGGGTCGCCGGGGTCCAGAAGCGGGTCGCGTCCACGCGGTCCGCGCGGTTGTTGTCGATGTCGTGCTGCGACCCGGAGAAGTACGCCACCTGGCCCGTGGGCATGAGGGCGGCGTGCACGGCCAGGATCTCGCTGTTCATCAGCAGGAAGTTGTACCCCACCCGGTAGTACCCGTGGTTCTCGCCTGCGGGGTTGTCCACGTGGAAGACGAGCAGGTCGGGCTCGCCGTCGCCGCGCAGGTCGGCCACCGCCACGCCGGCGCCCTGGTTCTCCCAGCCGAACCAGCCGGGCACGGGGGTGACCTCGCCCCAGCCGCCCGTGACGTTCCCCGCCGCGTCCAGGTTCCACCCGATCCGGTAGTGCCCCACGTTGTCGCCGGCGGGGTTGTCGATGTGGAAGACCACCAGGTGCCGGGCGCCGCCGATCCCCACGATGGCCACCGCGGCCCCCTGGTCCTCCGCTCCGAACCACCCCGGCACGGGCTTTACCGGGCTCCAACCTCCGGCCACGTTGCCGGCCAGGTCCAGGTTCCAGCCGATCCGGTAGTAACCGTGGTTTTCCCCGCCCGGGTTGTCGATGTGGAAGACGAGGAGGTCGGGCCGGCCGTTGCCGTTGATGTCCGCGATGGCGATCTCGGCTCCCTGGTTCTCCGCGCCGAACCACCCGGGGACCGGCTTCACGGCGGTCCACCCCGCGGTGACGTTGCCGCTGGTGTCCAGGTCGCACCCCACGCGGTAGAAGCCGTGGTTCTCGCCGCCGGGGTTGTCGACGTGGAACACCACCAGGTCGGGACGCCCGTTGCCGTTGATGTCGACGATCGCGATCCCCGCGCCCTGGTTCTCCGCTCCGAACCACCCCGGCACGGGCTTCACCGGGCTCCACCCGCCGGTGACGTTGCCGTTGCCGTCCAGGTTCCAGCCGATGCGGTAGTACCCGAAGTTCTCGCCGCCGGGGTTGTCGATGTGGAAGACGACGATGTCCGGCTGCCCGTTCCCGCTGATGTCGGCGACCGCGATCCCCGCGCCCTGGTTTTCCGATCCAAACCAGCCCGGAACCGCTTTCACGTCGCTCCATGATGGGTGCATGAGGTAACTCCGGTCCGCCGTGTGAGAGAGGAAGCGCCATCCTCAATTGGTGGCGAATAGCGAGCGCACGGAGGGGCATGGAGCGAGCCGGGACACTGCCATGTGGCGGGATGTCGCGCGTAACTGTGGTCGTGAAAAGTAGATAAGGTGGGGCGTGATGGAAGGCGCCGCGCGCGTCGGCCCGCACGAACTGTCCTCCGCCCGCCCCGCCTGGGACGCCGCTGCCTCACACAGAGACACAGAGGCACGGAGATGAAGTCATCTCTGTGCCTCTGTGTCTCTGTGTGAGCCCCGTTTTCAGCGGAGGATGCTGATCGGGTCCACGCGGGTGGCGCGGCGCACGGGGACCAAGAGGGCGATGGTTGCGCAGGTGAGGAGCGCCGCCGTCGCGATGCCGAGCGCGACCGGATCGAAGGGGGCGACGCCGTAGAGGAGGTTGCTCACCATGCGTCCGACGGCGACTACGCCCAGGGCGCCGGCCAGCAGCCCCGCGGCCATCCACACGCCGCCCTGCCGCAGCACCAGCGCGGCGATGGCGCCGGGGGTGGAGCCCAGGGCCATGCGCACCCCGAACTCCCGCTCGCGCGCGGTGGCCATGGCGGCGAACATCGCGTACACGCCGACGGAGGCAAGGAGGAGCGCGAGCGCGCCGAACCCCGTCATCAGGAGCATGGGGAGGCGGCGGCCGGCCAGGCGCTCGGCCACGATGGCTTCCAGCGGCGCGGGGTCGCGCAGCGGGACCTCGGGGTCGAGCGCCGCCAGCGCGCGCTGGAACGGGCGGACCAGGGCGAGCGGGTCCCCGTCCGTGCGCAGCAGGAAGTCGCGTCCCGTCCACCCGAAGTCCTGGCGGCCGGAGGCGTACGCCATCGGCTCGGGGGCGGGGAGGGCGGGGTCCACGCGCACGTCGTCCACGATCCCCACCACCACGCCCCACCGCTCGGAGGTGTGCGGGCTCACGCGGATGCGCGACCCCAGCGCGCCGCCCTCCGGCCAGTAGCGGCGCGCCATCGTCTGGCTCACCACGATGGCGGGCGGCGCGGAGGGCCCGTCCTCCGGCCCGAAGGTGCGGCCGCGCAGGGTGCGGATGCGCATGGCCCGGAAGTACGAGTCGGACACGGCCATGTACGGGATGAAAACCGGCTCGTCGCGCCCCACCGCCTTCCCCTCGATGCTCAGCCCGTTGCTGCTCATGCCGGAGGACGGGATCTGCGTGACGCTGGCGGCCGCGGTCACGCCCGGCAAAGCCGCCAGCGACTCCTCCAGCCGCCGGAACGCGTCGGCCCGGACCACCGCGCTGTCGTAGGGGAGCGCCACGCGGGCGGTCAGCACGCCGGCCGGGTCGAAGCCCAGGGGCGCGGAGGTCATCGCCCACAGGCTGCGCACCAGCAGCCCCGCGCCGGCCAGCAGGCTCAGGGAGATGGCGATCTGCCCCGCCACGAGCACGCCGCGCAGGTGCCGCGAGCGCCGGCCCTCGCTGGAGCCGCGCCCCTCCTCGCGCAGCGTGCCCTGCGGGTCCCAGCGGCCGGCGGCCAGCGCGGGCGCCAGGCCAAAGGCGGTGCCGGTGAAGAGCGCCGCCAGGAGCGTGGCCGCCACGGCGCCGCCGTCCAGCGACAGCTCGGCGTAGGGCGGCAGCGCCGGGATCACCAGCTTGCGTAGCGCGGCCAGCCCCAGCGACGCCAGCCCCAGCCCCACGGCGCCGCCCGCCAGCGCCAGCAGCGTGCTCTCGGTGAGCAGCTGGCGCACCAGCCGGCCGCGCCGCGCCCCCATCGCCACGCGCACGGCGAACTCCTTCCGCCGCCCCATGGTGCGCGAAAGGAGGGCGCCGGCAAGGTTGGCGCAGGTGATGAGGAGCACCAGCCCCGCGCTGGCCATCAGCACCAGCAGCGGCGTGCGCGTGTCTCCCACCAGCGCGTCGCGCAGCGGGACGGCCACGAAACTGCGCCCGCGGTCCGTGCCTGGGTGCTCGCGCGCCAGCTCGGCGGCCACGCGGTCCAGCTCGGGCTGCACACCTTCCAGCGTGGCGCCGGGCGCCAGGCGCCCCACGACGCCCATCCAGTGCTGGTCCCTGGACCCAACCGGGTCGGCCAGCACCGGCGCCAGGTCCATCGCGAACCACAGGTCGGCGGCGCCGTCCGGGCCCACGAAGCCCGGCGGGAGTACCCCCACGACCTCGTACGCCGTGTCGCCGAGCTTCATCGTGCGGCCGACGACCCCGCGGTCGCCCGCGAACTCGCGGCGCCACGCCTCGTCGCTCAGCATCAGCGTGTTGCGTGGCGCGTCGGCCTCGGTCAGCGTGCGGCCGAGGGCGGCGCGCACGCCCAGCGTCTGGTAGAAGCCCCCCTCCGCTATTGCCGCGGAGAGCACCCTGGGGCCGCCGGGCGACTGGTAGGCCATGGTGGAGGTGCCGACGTTGAACCCGGCCACGCCGCGCAACGTGCGCAGCCGGGCCGCCAGGTCCCTGGCCGCGCCGGGGCTCACGGACGAGCGATCCATCCCCGACTTCTCGAAGTGCGAGTACACGCGTACCAGCCGGTCCGCGTCGCGGTACGGCAGCGCGTCCAGCAGCACGGACTTCGCCACGCCGAACACGGCCGCGTTGGCGCCGATCCCCAGGGCCAGCGTGGCGATGGCGAGCGTGGTGAAGAGGGGCGCGCGGCGGGCCGAGCGCACGGCGAAGCGCACGTCCTGCCCCAGGTCCGCCAGCCAGTCGCGGCGGTCTTCGGCGCGGCGGCCGGCCTCCAGCAGCGCCGCGCATTCGCCGCGCACGCCGTCCACGTCGCCGAAGCGGGCCAGGGCGGCGGCGCGCGCGGCCTCGGGCGTCATGCCGCGCGCCACGTACTCGCGCACGCGCTCTTCCAGGTGAAACGCCAGCTCCTCGTCCACCTCCGCGCGCGGCTCGGGCTTGAACGGGTGCGGCACGCGGCGGCGTGAGAATGGGATGCGCATGGTCTACCTCGCCCAGCTGGGTGCCCGCGTGGCGCCGATGGCCGCGTTCACGGCATCGGCCAGCCGCTGCCACCCGGAGGTCTGCTCCCGGAACTGCCGCTCTCCCTCGGGTGTGAGGTGGTAGAACTTGGCGCGCCGGTTGTTCTCGGAAACGCCCCATTCCCCCCGGATCCACCCCTTCTTCGCCATTCGGTAGAGCGCCGGGTAGAGCGAGCCTTCCTCCACGCGGAGCACGTCCCCCGTCGCGCTCTCGATCCAGCTCGCGATCCCGTAGCCGTGCATCGGCCCCCACGACAGCGTCTTGAGGACGAGCAGCTCCACCGTTCCCTGCAGCAGCCCCGAGTCCTTGGCGAACATCCGTGTCTCCCCGTGATGGTTTCCTATGCGCATCTAAGGAAGAGGGTAAGCTCGACCCCTCGTATCCGCAAGAGGGAAGTGGGCGGGTGAACCGAGAGGGTGCGCATACTGACAACGCGGCGGGTCCTGGCCGGACCCGCCGCGTTCCGCATCTCACCTGGCCCGGGACGTTAGCGTGGTGATACGACCACTCGAACCCAGATCGTCTTCGATGCCGCCACGCGGATGGTCTCCCCCGAGGCGTCGGCCAGGTGCCAGTGCTCTTCCGCGATTCCCGGGACGGGCGGCGCGCGCATGGCAACTTCGAACGTATGGTTCTCCCCAGGTTCCACGGTGTCGGCCAATGCCACCCGGTGCACATCGCCGGAGAGGGGAGCGGGGTTCGTAACTCGCCGCAGCGTGATGCCGGGGTGCCACGCGCAGGAACCGCCGTTGCGCAGTGTCCAACGCTTTGTGAACCGCCCTCCCGCCACGAGTATGGTGTCGTCAGGAACGGTCTCGCCGACAAATCGCGCAACAGCATCCGCGCTGGTGCAAGGCAAGGCTGGACGAACGTAGACGCGGACCTTCGCCCATATCGTGTTCGAGCTGCTCACCGGCACCAGTGCCCCCTCCGCGTCACGCAGGCTCCAATCTTCGCGGTGCACTCCTTCGCGGGTAGGTGCCTTCATCGGCACCACCACAGTATACGTGTCGCCGGGCGGCACAAGCCGCCGGAGGGGTAGGCGAGGCGAGGTGAGCGACAGCCGGCCACCCGAACCGCCCTCCAGCCGTACGAAGAAGCGCGAGTCCCACTCGCACGCGCCTGTGTTGCGCAGCGTCCAACTCTTGGTGAAGGGCTCCGCCGGCCGGAGCGGGACGTTGTCCGGGTAGCTCTCCCGGACGAACCGTGCTACTGCGGATCCGGCAACACAAGGCATCCCCGTGCGCTCCAGGGGTGACCGTCCCGATACGTTCGGAAAGGGGCGTGTCTCGACGGTGCCGATCGATCCGGCATCTCGCGCGAACGAAATGACGAGAGTGGTGGCGGCGACGACTGCACCCGCCGCGATCCACCCTTTCCTGTGGTGCTGCGTTCGCGTTTCACGCAACGCTGGCTCAAGCACCGCCTCGTGATCGTCTTGCGGCGGAGGAGAGCCGGCGCGGAGCGGAGGTGGGGCTGACGCGACTTCGGTGACGCGGATCTCTCGCGCCAGCGCCATGGTGTCGGGGTCCGGCGAGCCGCCGATTTCCTGCGCCAGCCAGCGCGAAAACTCGTCGAAGTGCTGGAGTGCCGCGTTGCGCTCGCCTGCGCGGGCAAGCGCCGTCATGATCCGCCGATGTGCTGACTCGTAGAGCGGGTCCACGTCAGCGGCGCGCCTGGCGAGGCGCAGCGCCCGGGCCCAATCACCCGCTTTCTCCGATCCCGCGCTCCGTTCGTCCAACATTCGGAGTGCCCGGGCGCGGAGCCCGGCGCGTGTGGCATCCGCCCACGTTTGGAAATCCTCCGCTCCGAGTCCCGCCTCGAACCCATCCAGAAAGGGCCTCGTGTAGACGGATAGCTCCTCGTCGGATTCCGATGTGAAGACGTCGAGATCGCTCTTGAGCGGCCCCTCCCATGAAACGCTGTCGCGTCCTACAACGAGAGCTCCCGTTGCTTGCTGGATTCGCCGCAGCGACTGGGTGAGCGAATGCCGCGCCCGTTCCTCCGCAGTATCACCCCACAGAAGTGTCGCCAGCTGTGAGCGCGCGTGTCGTCGGTCACGCTCGACCGAGAGATAGACGAGGAGAGCGACGTCCTTGCGGCGAATCTCGGGAACCGCTCGTCCCTCGTCATCGAGGAGGACCGGGAGGCCGAAGGTTCGCAGGTAGAGTCCAGCCATGGCCAGATCCTCCGCGTGTGCCGGTTCGGGCGGGTACACTGATCCGACCGCCATTATACGTCCGGATGCGCTCCACGGGAATGGCCCTTTGAGGGTGTCATGGTGACGTGCGGATGCGTGCGGCGGCTGTCCAGTGGCCGCACAAAGATGACCGGTGGCGTGAGCGGGAGAAATGCGGATCGCGTGCGTCCACGGCCTGATCATGGGAACACCTGATTTCGCGATCCCCGCGACAGGGGAACCACACTCACGTTCCGGAGGACCCATGCCCCTCTCCACGCGTACGCCGGTCGCAGTTATCGTCGCTATCCTCATCGCTGCGCCCAACACGGGATGCGGCGGCCTCCCAGTTACACGCGTGACAGTACAGTCGTTCGAAGCCCGTAGCGTCCGCACCGACCCGGGCGCCGCATTCAACGTAGTGAGCGCGGCACTCGTGGAGCGTGGGTTCGACATCAAGACCGCGAACCGCGATGCCGGCCTGCTCACGACCGAGTACCAGAAGTTCGCTTCCGAGGGAAGTAACCCCCCCTTCGACTACCTGCTCCAGATCCGCACCACGGTCAACCGAGGCGCTGACGGCCGAGTCGCGGTGAAGATGACCCCCGTCGTGCGTGAGCAGAACCGGCTGAACGCGGCGGCGTTCACCGAACATGAGCTCAGCTACTACACGGGAGAGCCCCAGCGAATCCGGATGATCAAGAGCATGCGCGCCGACGGGTGGCGCAGTCGCGGCCAGACCCTCTTCGTGAATGTGGCGAGCGACGTGGCGGCAAAGCTGGGTACCACGCTGGAGGATCTCCAGAAGAATCTCACGGAGACCAGCGCCAGCGCCCTGACCGCCAAGGAGTAGAGCACCTCATGACTTCACCACCCATTACCGTCCAGAGGTGCTCGATGCGCATACACACGCTGCGCGCGGCGTTGCCGCGCTTCCCAGGTTTGGTCATGCTGGTGTTGGCCGTCGCGCTCGCCGGCGGCTGCGACAGGAATGGCACCAGTTCCGGCGGTAGTGTCACCGCCGCGCAGCCCGCCTCCATCAGGCTGAATCACTCCGAGTTGGTGGTCGATGATGGAGCCTCCGCCACCCTGCTGGCGACCGTAAGAGATCGGGATGAGAACGCTCTACCCACGCCTGTGGCCTGGCGGAGCCTAGACCCGCAGATCGCGAGCGTTTCCGCAGGAACGATCACGGCCAACCATCCAGGTGAAACCAGAATCATCGCTGAAGCGGGCAGCTTGAAAGCCGAAGCGCGGGTAGTGGTGCGTCCTGTTCCGACCTCGATGGCGGTGGTATCGGGCGATGGGCAGACTGGCCCAGTGGGAACCCCATTGGGGGCACCGCTCGTCGTACGGGTCACCGATCGCCACGCACGCGGCGTCAGCGGAGTGGCCGTTCGCTTCGTTGCGGCCCCCCACGGGGGAAGCGTCGCCCCGGCCGATGTGGTCACCGATGCAGGTGGGGAGGCGCGCACCGTGTGGACCCTCCCCGCGCGCATGGGAACCCCGCGCGTGGATGTATCGACGGCACGCGTGGCGGGCTCGAGCCTCGGCTTCCACGCCACCGCTGTCGCGGGACCGGTCGCCGCGGTCCAGCGCATCGGGGGGGACGGACAGTCCGGTATCGCGGGCGGCGCACTCCCGATCCCGCTGACGGTGCTGGCTACTGACGGGTCTGGAAACGCCGTGGCAGGTGCGGCCGTAACGTGGGCGATCAAGGTCGGGAGCGGGTCGTTGACGCCGCTGACGGGGACCACCGGTCTCGACGGAAGGGCGGAGGCACGCTGGACGCTCGGCGCAGCCTCAGGGGCACAATCCACCGAGGCAGCCGTTGCGGGACGGACTGTGTCATTCGGCGCGGCTGCCTTCGGCGCACCGACCGTCACCACGGGGGCGGTACAGCAGGTCACAGCCACCACCGCGCGATTCTCCGGAATAGCACGGGCGAACGGCGCATCCTCGACGGCTTGGTTCGAATGGTTGCCGGATACCACCAAGACCACCCCGAGCCGGAGCAGCGCCGCCGACGTTCCCGCGGCGGTGGAGGCGCTTGGGATTGCGGCGTCCCCGGAGGGGCTGACACCTGCAACCCGGTATTTCGTTCGTGCGGTCGCTGCGAACGTTGCCGGGACCCATCGCGGCGTGTGGGTGCCATTCAATACGCTCGCCACCGTCCCCGATGCTCCTGGGCAGCTGATCGCCACAACGGCTGGCACCACGCGTGTCGATCTGGGTTGGCGCGAAGTCAGCGATCGAACGGCCACGTACCGCGTGGAGCGAGTTCAGGGCACCGGTTGGGCGCAGATTGGGACGACCTCCACACCACAGTACACGGACAGCGGTCTGACACCCTCGACTCCGTACCGATACAGGGTCCGCGCGTGCAACTCAGCCGGATGCTCAGGCTACTCGGCGGAGGCGTCGGCGACCACCGAAGCTCCACCGCAACCTCTGCCGCCGGCGGCAAGCACAGGTAACGCCTCGGACGTGACGGCGACTGCCGCCGTGTTCGCAGCGACCGTCGCTGCGAACGGTTCCGGAACGCAAGTTCACTTCGAGTATGGTACGAGCGCTACGCTGGTCGGGGCGGCATCCACCCCGCCGCAGGCACTGGGGGGGGACTCGGCCGACGCGCCGGTGAGCGCGACGGTGAGTGGACTCACCCCGGGAACGGCTTACCATTTCCAGGTGGTGGCGACCAACAGCGCCGGCACCACGCGCGGCGGGGTCAAGAGCTTCACCACCCGGAGTTCGCCATCCCAGCTTCCCGATCTCACGATCAACGCGGCTGTCGCATCCTCGTATTCGGCCGGCGAGGGAGGAGTCCAGGTTCGCGTCACAGTGAGCCGATCCGGTGGGTCTCTTTCGGGCAGCAACCACGTCCGTGCGAATCTCTACTGGTCGCAGGACGCCCGCTGGGATACGGGCGATGTACAGCTCTGGGCCAGCAATAACGGGGGTACGCCCGACTTCCCGCTGGATGTGCTGAATACCTCCGGCAGCCGGTCCGTGACCGCGACGATTACGGTTCCGGCTGCCGCTGCGGGCGCGTACAACCTGATCGCGGTGGTGGACGGAGAGCGTTACTTCGAGGAGGTCAACGAGAGCAACAACGCAGTCTCATACCCGGTGTCCCTTAACCAGCCGGGGCCGGCCATCAACTCGGTGAGCCCTAATCCTGTAGTTGGCTCCACTGTCGACCAGCCGCTTACTCTTACCGGTACCCACTTCCTTGCCGGGGCAACCGCTCGTGTGTGGTTCCCGGGCGGCCCGACGGAGGGGGTGCTCCTGAGCGGGGCACAGGTAACCGTGCTGAGCGCCACCTCCATTCGGCTTCTGGTCCGGACCGGGACTACGGCGGCAGTGTGGAACGTGCAGGTATTCAACCCCGGGGGGGTGGCGTCCAATCGAGCGTCATTCTCCGTGGCTGCGCCAGCCGCACCAACTGGATTTACCTGGCCGACGGACCCAAATACAGCATCCAACGGCAGCTACGCAGCATGCGGCGACTGGCCCGGCGTGTCTGGCGCCTGCTTCTGGCTTAGTGCGGCTGGCTGGCGGGACGCGCAGCCGTTCCAGAAGCACCTCTCCCGGTTCGGCTACCACTTGGGTGCGGACTGGAACCTCGGGTCCGGCAGCAACGACCAGAACCTGCCGGTATACGCGCTCGCAAACGGCGTCGTGAGCCGTGTGCTTCCGAGCTACTCCCCAGCGTGGGGGAACATCGTGTTCGTTCGTCATACCACTCCGGCGGGCACCTATACATCAATGTACGCGCACGTGAACTGGAACCCCTCTGGACCGCCAATCACTGGATCAACGGTGGCCCGAGGGCAACAGATAGCACGGATCGGGAATGCGAACGGGTACTACGGAAGCGCCTACCACCTCCATCTGGAGATCCGCAAAGGCGACAACACTACGCCGGGCGCGGGGTACACATCCTCCCGCGTGACTGAGGGCCCACAGGCCCAAATCGATCCGAATAGCTTTATCGCGACGCACCGCTGATTCACCCACGCGGGCACGTACTCCGTTGCACGATACGTGAAAGAACGAAGGGGCGGATCCCAAACGGGTCCCCCCTTCGGCTCGCCTGCACGGCACAAGAAACACCATTATGCTTCCGCGGCGGCCTGACGCTCACGGCCGCCGTGCTCGGGCTCGTCCTTCTCGGTGCGCACCGGCAGGGTGGCGGCCTTGTTGGTGGGGTCGCCCGTGAGGGCGATGTCGAAGACCTCGTCCATGCGGTCCACGAAGTGGAAGGTCATCCCCTCGCGCACGTCGGGGGGGACGTCGCGGAGGTCGCGGCGGTTGCCGCTGGGGAGAACGACCTGGCGCAGCCCCGCGCGGTAGGCGGCCAGCGTCTTCTCCTTCACGCCCCCGATCTCCAGGATCTTGCCGCGCAGCGTCACCTCGCCCGTCATGGCGATGTCGTGGCGCACGGGGCGGTCGGCCAGCGACGAGGCGATGGCCAGCGTGACCGCGGCGCCGGCGGAGGGGCCGTCCTTGGGGGTGGCGCCCACGGGGAAGTGCACGTGGATGTCGTGGTCGTTGAAGGCCTCACGGTCGATCCCCAGCTCGTCCGCGCGCGAGCGGACGTAGGAGAAGGCGGCGTTCACCGACTCGCGCATCACGTCGCCCAGCAGGCCCGTGATGATCAGGCGGCCGGTGCCCGGCATCTTGAGCGCCTCGATGAACATCAGCTCGCCCCCCGACGCCGTCCACGCCAGGCCGGTGACCACGCCCACCTCGGGGCGCTGCTCGGCCGCGGTGGTGCTGTAGCGCGGGTAGCCGAGCACCTCCTCGATCAGCTCGGGGGTCAGTGTCCACCGCTTGCCGTCCGGATTCTGCGCCTTGTCGTGCGCAAGGTAGCGCATGATGGCGGCGAGCGAGCGGCGCAGGTTGCCCACGCCGGCGTCGCGGGCGTAGCCGCGGGTGAGGAAGAGGAGCGTCTCGTCGGAGATGGAGACCTCGTCCGTGCTCAGCCCGTGCTCTTCCACGATGCGCGGGAAGAGCCACTCGCGCGCGATGGCGATCTTCTCCTCCGGCGTGTACCCGGCGATGCGGATCTCGATGAACAGGTTGCGCAGGTCGCGGGGGATGCGGTAGAAATCCGACGCGCTCCCGATGAAGAAGGCCCGCGACAGGTCGAAGGCCATGTCCAGGTAGCGGTCCACGAACTCCTCGCGCCCCTCCGCGTCCAGCACCTCCTCCAGCGCCTCCACCGGGTCGCCTTCCACGTTCCCCAGCCCCACCTCGTCCAGCTCTTCCAGCAGCACCACGGCGTCGCGCGTGCCGGCGTCGCTGAGGGCGGCCATGATCTTTCCGAGCTGCGCGCCGGGGCGCGTGCGGCGCGTGCCCACCAGCTGCCCCTCGCCGCGCCCGCCCAGCTCCAGCCGCACGAAGGGGCGCCCCAGCCCCCGCGCGATGGCGGCGGCCAGGGTGCGCTTGCCCACTCCGGGAGGGCCCACCAGGCAGGGAATGGGGCCGCGCAGGTCGCCCCGCAGCTCCGCCACGGCGATCACCTCCAGCAGGCGGCGCTTGGCCTCCTCCATCCCCAGGTGCTCCGCGTCGATGGCGGCCTCCACGCTCTCCAGCACGATCCCGTCGCGCTCCGAGCGCTTGGTCCAGGGGACGGCGATGAGGGTGTCCAGGTAGGCGCGGATCTCCGACGCCTCGGTGGAGGTGACCGAAGGGGAGCGCAGCCGCTCCGCTTCGCGCCGCGCCACGGCGGCGATGCGCGGGGGCAGCTTGGCCTGCTCCACCTTGCGCAGCACCTCGTTGGTCTCGCGCTCCACCGGGTCCAGGTCGCCCAGCTCGGCCTGCAGCGCCTGGATGCGCTTGCGGATCGCGTTGCTGCGCTCGCGGCCCTGCGGAGGCAGCGGCGCCGCGCCGGGGGACTCGGCCTCGGGGCCCTCCAGCTGCCGGAGGTGCTCCAGCTCCGCCTCCAGCGTCCGCAGCACCACGCGCAGCCGCTCGCCCACGTCCAGCGCCTGCAGCACGGCGTCGCGGTCGGGGACCTTGAAGTTGCACAGCGTGGCCGCCAGGTCCGCGAAGCGCCCCGGGTCGCTCAGGTTCATGCGCAGGATGCGCGGCACCTCGTCCGAGATGCGCTCCACGCGCGCCGCCACCCCGCCCAGCGCGGTGAGGATCCGCTCCACCAGCGGCTCCGCGACCTCGGGGGGCGCGGCGATCTCCTCCACGGGCACCGCGACGGCCGTGTAGAAGCCGTCGGCGAGCTGCACGTCCGCCAGGCGCACGCGGCGCAGCCCCTGGAGGGTGGCCTGGATGGTGCCGCCGGGGAGGTTGAGGCGGTCCAGCACGCGCACCACGGAGGCCACCTTCTCCAGCGTGGGCGAGTCGATGGCGCCGTCTTCCATCGTGGAGACGGTGGCCACCTGCAGGTCCGGCTCGGGATGCGCGGCCAGCGCCTCCACGTTGGGGCCAAAGCCGATCTGGAGCGCCGTGGCGCCCCCGGGAAAGACCACCGTGCTGCGGATGGGAAGCACGGGTACGCGGTCGGGACTCGTCGTGCGTTTGTTGGCTGGCATGGTCCTCAGCGGTTCTTCTCTGCGCCTCCCCCCGCGGCGAGGCGGGCGTCGAGCGCGTGCAAGAAGCGGGCGACGCGCCGTGCATTTGTTCCCAGGTCGGCCCTCCCCACGCGGGATGACGAGCGGAGGTCCACCCGCGTCAACCCCTTGTCATCCAATGAGATGTGGATCGCCACGTCGTCCGTGAACTTCCACAGCGCGGTGTGCGCCTCGGCCCGGATAGTCCCGGAGCGCGCGTCGGGCTCGGCCACCGTCCAGCGGGGCATGGCGCGCGCGGTGGCGAGCGCCGCGTCCCACACGGCGGCAAAGGGCACGGGGTAGGCGCGGCCCCGCAGCCGGGGATCGGCCGCGTCGGGGCGGGTCTGGGCGGCGTTGCGGGTGAGGGCGGTCCAGATGCCCATGGTGTCCCGGGGTGGCGAGGAAAGAGCGAGTCACGGAAAAAGCGCCGCGGTACGGTTCATGCCCGCCCGCGCCGCAGCCCCGCGCAGGGGATCGAACCTACCCGCATCGACCTCCCGGAGAACCGATGAAAGTCGTGATGCCGCTTGCCGGCAAGGGCACGCGCCTTCGGCCGCACACGCACGTCACCCCGAAGCCGCTCCTCAAGGTGGGCGACAAGCCCGTGCTCGCATACATCCTGGACGAGCTCCGCGAGCTGGGCGTGAACGAGGCCGTCTGCATTACCGGGCACCTCAAGGAGCGCGTGGAGGAGTTCATGGCGCGCGAGTACCCGGACTTCAGGGCCGTGTACGTGGAGCAGGTGCAGCAGCGCGGCACGGGCGACGCCATCGCCCTGGCCGAGCCGTACGTGCAGGAAGACCTCCTGATCATCTTCGTGGACACGCTGTTCGACGCGGACCTGTCGCTGGTGAAGCGCCTGCCGGAGGACGTGGCGGGGGTGATCTGGGCCAAGGAGGTGGAGGACTACCAGCGCTTCGGCGTGATCGTGACGGACGAGAACGGCTTCATGCAGAAGATCATCGAGAAGCCGAGCGAGCCGGTGAGCAAGCTGGCCAACATCGGCCTCTATTACATCCGCGACTGGAAGCTGCTCTTCGAGGGGATCCGCCACGTGATGTCCGTGGATCCGGGCCCTGGCGGCGAATACTTCCTCACGGACGCCTTCCAGTACATGGTGGACCACGGCGGCAAGCTGCTTGTGGCTCCCGTCGAGGGGTGGTACGACGCCGGCAAGCCGGACACGCTGCTGGAGACCAACCACCACGTCCTGGGCACCACCCGCGGCCGCTCCCCCGCCGCCGCCCCCGGCGTCACGGTGCACGAGCCCGTCCACGTCGCGGAGGGCGTCACCCTGGAGAACGCCGAGATCGGCCCCAACGTCACCCTCTCCGCCGGCGCCACCGTGCGCGGCAGCAAGCTCCGCGACACCATCGTGGGCGAGAAAGCCGTGATCGAAGGAAGCAATCTCCACGACTCCCTGATCGGCCGCGAGGCGAGGGTGAGCGGCGTGAAGGGCCAGGTGGACCTGGGAGATCACTCGGTCGTGACGATGAAGTAAAAGCGGGGACCGGTGGCACTGCGGGCCCTCACCCCCCATCCCCCTCTCCCAAACTGCTGGGAGAGGGGGCGCATCTTCGGTGGCGGCGGGCGGCTCGGGTTTCACGGTGGGCCGCGTTTCCGCCGGCGCCGCGGTTCTGCGCGCGTACCTGTGGAAATCGCCCCCCTCTCCCAGCAGTTTGGGAGAGGGGGGTCGGGGGGGTGAGGGCCCGCGGTGCCCCGTTCCCCTACAGCACCCCGGCGGCTTCCATGATGATCACCAGGGCGCGCTCCACTCCGAGCGCGCCCTGGTCGTTCGCGTACCACTCGTCGGTGGTGTGGATGCCCCCCGAGTCGCCCCCCACCCCGATGGCGATGGAGGGAATGCCGAGCGCCATGGGCACGTTGGCGTCGGTGGATGAAGACACCAGCTCCGGCCGCGCGCCCATCGAGGCAGTCACCTGGGTGGAGATGCGCACCAGCTCCGCGCGCGCCGGGGTCTCGCCCGACGGCCGGTCGCCGATGATGGCGACGTCGCAGCGGAGGGGCTGCGTGCCGGGGCGGCGCCCGTTCCCCTCCTCGCGCACCACGCGCGACGCGATCCCCCGCACGCTCGCCTCCAGCTCCGGGAGCACGCCGGGGACCTCGCTGCGCATGTCGATCTCCAGCCACGCCGCGTCGGGAATCGCGTTGATGCTGGTCCCCCCGCCGATGCGCGCCACCGTCAGCGACGAGCGCTCTGGGTGGGGGAGGGCCAGCGTGCTGATCTCGGCCGTGGCGGAGGCCAGCGCGACCACGGGGTTGGGGGCGCCGCGGTCGGCCCACGAGTGGCCCCCGGGCCCCTCCACCGTCACCCGCAGCCGCCGCGAGCCGATGGCGCGGTGCACGATGCGCCGCACCCCCGAGCCGTCCAGCGCGATGAAGGCGGCGGCGGTGCGCAGCGGCGAGCCCTCGCGGAACAGGTGCTTCACGCCGCGCAGGTCGCCCGTGCCCTCCTCGCCCACCGTGGCCACGAAGAGCACGGGGCGGCGCGTGCGGACCCCGCCGGCGCGCGCCACCCGCGCCACCGCCAGCATCCCCGCCAGCCCGCGCGAGTTGTCGGTGATCCCCGGCGCGTAGATGCGGCCGCCCTCGTGGCGCGGCTCCACGTCCGTGCCCGCGGCGAAGACGGTGTCCAGGTGCGCCGCCACCACCACCGGCGCCGCGCCGGGAAGCCCGGGCAGGGCGGCGATCACGTTCCCCACCTCGTCCACCGACGCGTCCTCGTACCCCACCTCGCGGAAGCGCTCCAGCACGCGCGCGCCCCGCTCCCCCTCGCCGAACGGGGGTGCGGGGATGCGCACCAGCTCCAGCTGGTCGCGCAGCGTTGCGTCGTCCGTGCGATGCGCCAGCTCGCGGACGGCGCGGATCGAGAGGGTCAGGGCGTGCTGCCGGCTGCGGGACGCGTGGTGATCCCAGGGATCGGAAGTGCTGAGTCCAAAGTCCTGCGTTCCAAGTCCCGAGCGACCTGCTGTTCGGCACCAGCCACCAGGCACCAGGCACTAGGCACTAGGCACTAGGCACTAGGCACTAGGCACTAGGCACTAGGCACTTCCGGCAGGATGCCTCAGCTTCCCGTGGACACTACGAAAAGATGATGATGCCCCCCCGCGCGGACGGTGTCAACCGAGCCGCCCCGGGTTTCGCATCCGACTGCCGATCATTATGATGGATGCCGTGCCCGAGCCGAGCTCAGGCCCCAACCGGCGGCACCTCCACCCTCGTCCCACGGGGATCGCATGCAGGAGCGCGACCTGGTTTTCGATTGGAATACGCTGGACGGCTCGTTCGACTATTCCACCCGCCCCGGCGTGCAGCTCAACGACGAGACGCTGCGGGACGGGCTCCAGTCGCCGTCCGTGACCGATCCTCCCATCGAAGACAAGATCCACCTCCTCCACCTGATGGCGGAGCTGGGGATCGCCTCGGCGGACATCGGCCTTCCCGGCGCCGGGCCCCGCGCCGTACGCGACGTGGAGGCGCTGGCCCGCGTCATCGCCGACGAGCGCCTCCCCATCGAGCCCAACTGCGCCGCCCGCACCGTACGCGCCGACGTGCAGCCCATCGTGGACGTCGCGCAGCGCACGGGGATCGCCATCGAGGCGGCCACCTTCATCGGCTCCTCCCCCATCCGCCAGTACGCGGAAGACTGGACGCTGGAGCGGATGCTGCGCGCCACCGAGGACGCGGTGGGTTTCGCCGTGGCCGAGGGGCTGCCGGTGATGTACGTCACCGAAGACACCACCCGCGCGCAGCCCGAGGTGCTCAAGGCGCTGTACGGCACGGCCATCCGCTGCGGCGCGCGGCGCATCTGCCTGGCGGACACGGTGGGGCACGCCACCCCGCATGGCGTGCGGCAGCTCGTGCGCTTCGTGAAGCACGAGATCGTGGACCCCAGCGGCGAGGACGTGAAGATCGACTGGCACGGCCACCGCGACCGGGGGCTGGGGATGCCCAACTGCCTGGCCGCCATCGAGGAGGGCGCGCACCGCATCCACGGCACCGCGCTGGGGATCGGCGAGCGCTGCGGCAACGCGGAGATGGACCTGCTCCTGGTGAACCTCAAGCTCCTGGGGCTGCACGACTGGGACCTGTCGCGGCTCAACGAGTACGTGCAGACGGCGTCGCGGGCCTGCGGCGTGCCGCTGGCCTACAACTGGCCCGTCTTCGGCGAGGACGCCTTCCGCACGGCCACCGGGGTGCACGCCGCCGCCATCATCAAGGCCGAGTCCAAGGGCGACGCCTGGCTGGCCGACCGCATCTACTCCGGCGTCCCCGCCGGTCTCTTCGGCCTCGCCCAGAAGATCGACATCTCGCCCATGAGCGGCCTCTCCAACGTGCGCTACTGGATGCGCGCGCACGGCTTCGACGGCACGGACGACGCCCTCTGCACCCACGTCTTCGAAGCCGCCAAGCGCGGCGACCGCACCCTCACCGACGCCGAAGTGGTCGCGCTGGCGGCCGCCTACCTCGCCACCGCCCCCGAGCTGCAGGAGGCGCGCTGAGCCAACCCCCCGGCCGCCACGGCCGCGGGGGGATCGCTCTCGTGACCTGCCACTACCTCTTGCGGACGAAAATGAGGCGTGATACGTTCCCGGCGGCGATGCGGCCGGCGTACCACGCGGTCGCAGCTCCACCCGTCCCGCCACTGTGGTGAAGCACGGGTTTCACTCATCCTCTCCAGGAGTCACACGATGTCACGCCCAGGAAGCAGGAAGCTGTCACTGTTCCCCATCGCCTTATTTTTAACGCCTCTTTTCGCGGGATGCGAGTCCGCCGTGGCGCCCGGCCAGGCCGGCGGACCGGGGACGTACCTCTGCAAGATGGGTCCCGACGGGGAGTGCATCGGCACGCCCACACTGGCCAAGCGGCTCTCGTTCGGCAGCCCGGAAGAGCTGCATGCCTACCTGGAGCCGCTGCAGGACGCGTCCAAGGAAGCGCTCATGGCCGCCGAGGAGGGCAACGGCTTCGAGTCGCTGCGCGCCTACCTGGATCCCAACGAAGACACGGAAGAGGCAGCCCGGCTGAACGAGGGTACCGACGGTGCCACCGGGAACGAGGGGCGGGCGCTGGAGAACGACGGCGTGGTGCGGGAGGACTTCCCGGTGGGTGACGCCTTCCTTTCGGCGCTGAACCACCGCGGCGAGATCCAGGTCGGGGGCAGCCTGTTCAAGGTGACGCGCGACTACGTGTACGAGATCGACCCGGCGGACCTGGCCCTGCTGAACGAGAAGGTGCCGACGCTGAGCTCCCCGGCGCCCACCGACGGCGATCCGCGCATCCAGATCCACGTGGTGGAAACCTCGCTGCAGCGCGAGTCCACCGCGGCGGCGGCTGCCAGCCTGGCGCCGAGCTCCGCCTCGCTGAGCCGCGACCACGTGGCGGGCGTCAGCGGCAACTGCTACGTCTACGCCGGCGACCGGCGCATGCACGGCAAGTCGTACATCACGAACACCTTCTTCTACGCCGAAGCGGGCGTGGCCACGGAGTGGGAGCGCAGGAAGAAGTTCCTGTGGTGGACCTACTGGTCGAACACCTGGCAGAGCGGCACTCTCTCGTACTCGTTCAACAGCAACCTGGGCTTCGGCCCGTGGACCGGTCCCTGGAGCCCCATCGGCCTGCCGAGCGGCTCCAACGCCCAGGCGGGCACCTCCTCCGTCCGCAAGACGGTGGCGTGGGGCGTCGGGTTCGGGATCCGCATCCGCGGCTCCGTCCACACGCACCACACCGTTTCCAACAGCAACGTGACGGGCTCGTGCGACACCGACGCCAGCGCGTGACCCGCATGCGCTGACGGTGCGGCCCGGTACGGGCACGGTACCGGGCCGCTTCGCCTGACGGAACGCCTGCTGATCGCTTATCTTCCCCGGTCGGCGGGCTGAACCATGCGATTCCAGGACGGGGAAGATGAACGAGGTGAGGGTCTACGGGTTGCCGCACTGCACCACCTGCGTCAAAGCGCTGGATTATCTCCGCGGCAAACAGGTGGGGATCGAGTCGGTGCGCGACCTCAAGGCGCACCCGCTCACGACCGACGAGGTGCGCGAGCTGGCGGCGAAGGTGGGATCGGTGGAGAAGCTGTTCTCGCGCAGGGCGATGAAGTATCGCCAGATGGGCCTCCACGAGCGCCATCTCACGGAGGATGAGATGGTGCGGCTGATGTCCGAAGAATACACCTTCGTCACCCGACCCGTCGTCGTGAAAGGCGACCGTGCGACGGCGGGGTTCTCGGCGAAGCGGCTGGACGCGCTTTGAGGTCACACCGAGACACAGAGGCACAGAGAAGAAGTCATCTCTGTGCCTCTGTGTCTCTGTGTGAGTCCAGCCACTCCCGCGCGTCGCGCGCCTCGTCGGGCGAGATGCCGTGGCCCATGGCGTAGTCGCGCGCCGTCAGGTCGGCGCCGGCGGCCTGGAGGAAGCCGCGGCCCTCGCGGGCGAGCTCGAACGGGATCTGCGGGTCCAGCGTGCCGTGGCCCCACCAGAAGCGCGTGCCCGCCACGGACTCCGCGGTGGCGCGCACGCTGGGGTGGTCGGCGAGGAAGCCGCTGAAGTTCATCACCAGGGGGACGGCGCCGGGGTTGCGGAGGGCGTACGCCATGGACATCGCCCCGCCCTGCGAGAAGCCGCCGAGCACCACCGGCCCCGTACGCACCGGGAGCGCCGTGCGCAGCTCCGCCAGGAAGCCGCCCAGCGCCTCCTGGCTCGCCTCGAAGCTCTCCGGCTCGGGGCGGTTGCGGCCCAGGAAGCGGTACCACGCCCACCCCGGCCCGTATCCCCACGGCGCCCCGGGGTGCGGAGCCTGCGGCGTCACCACCACCGCGCGGGGCGCGATCAGCGGCGCCAGCCCCGCCAGGTCGAAGCGGTCGCTGCCCCGGCCGTGCAGCAGCACCACCAGCGGCGCGCCGTCCTGCACACCCTCCGGGATTACCTGTTCGAAGAGGAGGCTCACCGGGACTCCGCCTGGACCTGGTCCAGCGCGCGGCTCTGGAAGGGGTGCCGGCCAATGGAGGCGATCCCCGCGAACAGGAGGAGGAGGGAGACGGCGACGCCCGCGAAGGCGTACTTGTAGGCCTGCTTGCCGTCCGCCGCGCGCTTCGCCCACGCGCCGAGCACCGTCACCGCCGCGACGGCCAGGATGTTCATGACCAGGTGCCCCATCACGGCCGGGTACCAGCGGCCCAGGACCACCAGCAGGATCCCCAGCAGCACCTGCAGGTGCAGCGTCCCCGTGTAGATCCCCGTCACCATGCGCGCGGGGCGGTCGTACGGGCGCGTGCCGGAGAGCCCCCGGGCCAGGACGACGAGGGCGGCCAGCGCGGCGAGGAGCACCAGGTAGCGGAGCCCCGAGTGCGCGTAGTAGACGATGTTCATGGGTGTCCGCGGACGGTGGGCTGAAAGGGCCGCGGAGCGCGGCCGGCGCGCGACAATCTAGCGGCCGGCCGGGGGGGCACAATGGCGCGGGGGCGGCCGGCGTACGCGCCGGCTGCCCCCTCCTCGATGCTACTCCGCCTGCGCGTTCTTGACGAACAGGTCGTGCACCAGCGAGTTGAACTCGCGCTGCATCTCGTCATGGTCCTTCTCGCAGGTCCGCCCGATTTCCGAGAGGCGCGCCTCGCCCAGACGGTCGCCGACGGCGGCGAAGGTGCCAAAGGTGTCCTGCGCCTGGCGGATCATCACGATGTCCTCCACCACGCGGAGGAAGTCGTCGTTACGCAGGGCGTCCGCCGCGTCCTTGGCCTTCCCCAACATGAAGCCCAGCACGTTCTTGAACGCCTCGCCGCTCGGCTCGCCCAGCGTGGCGCGGTACTCCTCCAGCATCGTCTGGTGCTGGCGCATCCGCGGCAGGTACCGCGTGCACAGCTCGCGGAAGCGCGCGTCCTGCGCCTGCTTCTCGTGGTCCTCCAGGCTCTCCAGCAGCGTCTTGTGCTGCATCACGCAGTTGCTGACCTGGGCCAGGAGAAAGTCGCGTCCCTTGTGCATGTCTGTTGTCTCCAATCATCAGTTTCCGTTCTACAGCGGAGCGCGCTGCCGTTGCATAGCGTGTGCCGCATGTTTGTACAGAGTTGCCTCACACAGAGACACAGAGGCACAGAGTCGTTGGCGACATCCACGGCGCCGGGACGAACCGATGGTGGCGAAGGTATGGCGTTGGTGATCCTGGAGCACGGATCCGGAGTATCTGGTATGTAGGGGGAGCGCTCACGACGGACAGGGGGCTTTATGAACCGGGAATCTGCGCCTGCTCATCGTCCCAAGATTCGGATCAGGGAGAGCCGATTCGTTGGCCGCCTGTATGACATCCCGGCACCGTCGCTCGAACTCGCCCGTGTCCGGATGCGCTGCACGCCGGGACTGTTCCAGTCGCTCAGCGACGAAGCGCGCAAGCTATGGGACAACTACGACGGACCCGAGAACATCGGCCCGCCTTCGTGACAGAAAGTCACAGAGGCACAGAGAAGAACTGATCCTCTGTGCCTCTGTGTCTCTGTGTGAGCCCTGTTGTTCTACGTGCTCAGCTCTTCGTTGACGGCTTCGCCGGCGGCCGTGGCCCGGGGCTGGTGGTTGCGCTCCGCCTCGGCGCGGACCTCGGCGACGGCGTCGGGGGTGATCCAGCCGCGGGAGGCGGCGTGCTCGGCGGCGGCCAGGGTGTCGTCGGCCAGGACCAGGGCGCTGCCGGCCTTCTCCACCTCGCCGGCCAGGGCGCGGATGGCCGCCACGCGCTCGGGCCTCGCCTCCACATTGCGGATGTACACGGCGGACACGCGGCGCGGGTACTCCTTCACCACGCGGGCGTAGATCTCCGGGTCTTCCTGGCTGGTGTCGCCCACCAGGATGAAGGGGAGGGCGGGGAAGGTGTCCATGATCCGCCGGATCGCCCGCATCTTGTGCTCCTCGTTGGAGGTGGGGAGCACCTCGCCCGAGAGCCCCCAGTCGCGCAGCGTCAGGGGGCCCAGCGGGATCTTCTGCAGCGACAGGAAGTCGTCCAGCAGGTCGTGCAGGTTCCAGGGGGAGCTGGAAACGTAGAAGACCGGGTTGAACGACGCCGCCCCCGTCCCGTGCTGCAGCGCGCGGTAGAAGGCGCCCACCCCCGCGAAGGGGACGCGCGTGTGCGCGTTGCCAAAGAGGACCGTGCGCGCCATGCGCAGCTTGGAGGTGACGCCGGTGCGGATCACCGTGTCGTCCAGGTCGCTGATGACCCCGAAGGCGCTCGCGGCGGGCGGCACCAGGACGTGCCCCAGCGCCCGCACGGGCTCGGCGCCCTCGCGCGGCTCCACCAGCTCCAGCACCACCTCGTGCCAGATGGCGTTGGGGGCGAAGGCGGGGCGCGGCTCGAAGTGGCACTCGAAATAGCCCTCCTCGTCCGCCTTCACCGTCTGCTCGCCGCCCGCGAAGACCACGCGGATGCGGGCGTGCGGAACCTCGTCGCTCTCGAAGCGCTGGACCATGGAGGCCAGGTTCGCCCACACGCTGTCCGCCGCGTCCGCCGCGGGCACGGGCGAGCCGCGCAACACGCGCCCCCGCACGAAGCCGCGCTCCGGGGTGCCGAAGCCCCGGTAGGTGTCGATGCGCGCCGCCTTGCCCGTGCCGCCGGTGGCGTTCAGGCGGCGCCGCTGCTCGTCGAGCTTGGTGTCCACGCGGTCCAGGAACCGCGCGATCCCCTTCTGCCAGTCGGCCATCAACGATCTCCCCGGTCCTCTTCGCTCCACTCGCGGGGCTTGTCCGAGATCGGCTGCAGGATGATGAAGCTCGCCACCACCATCCCCAGCAGCACGATCACCCCGATCCCCTGGCCCACGCGCGGCATGAGCTGGGCCACCTGGATGGTCAGGTAGGTGGTGGCCGCCCACACGATGGGCCCCGTGATGGCGGAAAAGCGCCCCACCATCCCGTACAGCCCGTAGAACTCGCCCACGCGCGCCGGCGGGGTGAGGCGCAGCATGTAAGGCCGGTCGGCCGCCCACACGCCGCCCAGCCCCACCCCCGCGCACGCCGCCACGATGTACAGGCACCAGAGCGGCAGCCCGAAGATGCCGATGGCGCCCGCGGCGGCGAAGATCGCCATCCACAGCACCAGCACGAAGTTGAGCGTGCGCCGGGGTCCGTGCCGGTCCGTCATCCACCCCCAGAAGAAGCCGCCCAGCACCGCGAAGGTGATGGCGGACATCAGGATGAGCTGCGCCTGCTTCTGCCCCTGCGCCTCGTCGAGCCCGGTGCTCACGGCGATGTTGACCGTGTACAGCGCCATGATGGAGATCACGGTGTTGATGGCGTCCGTGTAGAAGACGCGGCCCACCAGGAAGCGCACCAGCCCGGGGTAGCGCGCCCCTTCCCTGAGCGTGCGGATGGTCTGGGAGGTGGAGTCGCGCACCATCGCCAGGTCGATGCGGCGGGGGTGCGGGTTGCCGCGCTCGCGTACGAACAGGAAGCAGGGGATGGCCAGGAGGATGAAGGCGGCGGCGATGGCGGTGAAGAGGAGGGGCTTGTTCCCCGTCCCCAGCCACAGCCCGATTCCCACCGCGAAGTACGAGCCGATGTAGCCCACGCCCACCCCGATCCCGCCGATGCGCCCGCGGTTCTCCTCGGTGCTGACCTCCGGCAGGAGCGCGTCGTAGAACTGCAGCCCCGCCTGGTACGCCACGTTGGCCACGACGAAGCAGACCGCCGTCGTGTAGAAGCCGGCGCGCGCCAGCGTCGCCGTGAAGGCCACGCAGAGGACGGTGCTGGCGATCAGGAAGGGCATCCGCCTCGGCGCGCGGTCCGTCATGGCGCCCAGCAGCGGCGACACCATGAAGATGATCGCCATGGAGAGGGCCGTGATGATGCCGTACGTGGTGTCCGCGCGCTCCGCGCCCACCTGGTCGCGCACCCAGAGCGAGAAGTAGAGCGAGATCACGCCCATGGAGAAGATGGTGTTCGCCAGGTCGTAGAGCACCCAGCTCACCACGGCGCTGCGCTTGATCTCGTGCGGCGCCTTGTGCGGCACCGTGTCGGGCGCGGGGGGCGCGATTCCGGGGTCGAGCATGGAAGTGTGGGGGGTTCGGGGAACGGCTTGGTCACACAGAGGCACAGAGACACAGAGAGGAGCGGTCCTACCTGGCGACTGTGGTGATGGCGTGCAGGCGGGCGGCAAGCTCGCGCTGGCGGGTGCGCAGCTCTTCGATCGTCGCGCGGCGGCGGGCGCGGAGGATGAAGCGCCTCGCTTCGCCCGTGGCGCGGCGCCAGCGGTCGCGCACGTGCAGCGTCACGATGCCCATCGCCGGGAGCGCGAGGAGGGCCGCCAGCCCCGCGAGCGGGCCGAAGCGCCAGCCCACGAGCGCGGCCAGGGCGGCGATCCAGAGCAGGTGGAGGACGGAGCCGATCAGCAGCTTGGTGGTCGCGCGCATGTCCGGGGTGGCGTGCGTGAGCCCGGCGGCGGGGCGGGTGAGGCGGTACGGGATGAAGAAAATCACCGTGCCCAGCGCCGCCACGGGGACGCCGAGCGCAAAGAAGGCGGCCTGCCGCGCGAGCCACCCGGCGGCCAGGGCCGTGCGGTTGCCGCCTTTGAGCTGCTCCGGCGTCATGCCCAGGACGCGGAGGGCGCGCGCGTGGCCGGCCACCTCGCGTGCGAGCGAGCGCCAGGGGCCGCGCTCGTCCTGGCGCAGGCGGGCCAGGGCGGCGGCGGCCTCGCGCATCCGCCGCACTCGCGCGGCGGGCACCGGGTCGGCCCCGATCTCGACGGAGTAGATGGCCTCCGCCGTTTCCAGGAGCGGCGCGTCTTCCCAGCGCTCCAGGTTGATCGTCACGCGCTCCAGAGCCTCGGCGATGCGCGCGGTGAGCTCCTGCACGGCGCCGCGGTCGCCCTCGCCGCGCGCGGCCAGGTCGTCCCACGCCACCGGCTCGCCCACCACCGCCATCCCCTCCGAGCGGAAGGCTTCCTTGTCGCGGAAGACGAGCCCCACCGGCACCACGGGGAAGGCGCCCCCCGTGCGCGCCGCGGCGCCCAGCGCGATGCGGGCGGCGCCCGTCTTGAGCGGCGCCAGCGCGGGGCTGGTGTGGCTGATCCCCTCCGGGAAGATCCCCACCGCCGCCCCCGCCGCGAGCGCGTCCTGCACCGCGCGGAAGGTGTCGTCGTTGGCGCCGGCGGCGGCGGGGCCGTCCTGCCTGCGGTACACGGGGATGGCTCCCGAGCCGCGCACCAGCCACCCCACCGCGCCGTGCGAGAAGAGGGGCGCCTTGGCCAGGAAGCGCACCGGCCTCCCCGCGACCGCCACCACCGCCGCCGGGTCCAGCAGCGAGTTGGGGTGGTTGGCCACCAGCAGCACGGGCCCCCGCTGCGGCACGCGCTCGCCCGTCACGCCCAGCCGGTAGAACACCCGGAGCGCGAAGCGCGACAGCGGCGAGAAGACGGGGAGGAGCCACACGGGCGGGGCGCGGAAGGGGAGACGGACGGGCGGCGCATGGAATATCGTTCGGCGGCACCCGGGGGGAAAGGCCGGTGCCTCTCTCTGTGTCTCTGTGCCTCTGTGTGAGATTGCAGTTGCACCTGAGTTCCATACCGTGGTATCATCGCCTGATGCCGTCTCCGCCCGCCCCACCCGCCAAATCGTTCGTGCCGCGACCCTTCCGCCCCGCGTGGTGGCTGCCGGGGGCGCACGGGCAGACCGTGGCCGGGCGCTACCTGCGCGAAAGGACGGGGGTGCACTACCGGCGCGAGCGGATGGAGACGGGGGACGGCGACTTCGTTGACCTGGATTGGGCCACCGTCGACGGCTTCGCGCTGCCGCCGGAGGCGCCGCTGGTGCTGCTGGTGCACGGGCTGGAAGGGAGCGCCAGGTCGTCGTACATGCTGGAGAGCTGCCGGGCGCTGGCGGAGCGCGGGATACGCGCGGTGGCGATAAACTTCCGCTCGTGCAGCGGCGAGCCCAACCGCCTGCCGCGCTTCTACCACGCGGGCGACACCGCCGATCTCGCCGCCGTCCTCCGCCACCTGCGCGCCGCGGAGCCCGCCGCGGCTTTCGGCGCGCTGGGGTTCTCGCTGGGCGCCAACGTCCTCCTCAAGTACCTGGGAGAGCAGGGACAAGGTTCCGCGATCCGGGCCGCGGCGGCCGTGTCGGTGCCCTTCGACCTGATGGCGGGCGCCCTGTACATGGACTCCACCTTCATGGGGCGTGTGTACACGGAGGTGCTGCTGAAGTCGCTGCGCCGCAAGTTCGGGGACAGGGCGGAGCTGATCGGCGACCGCTGCGACGCGCCGCGCGCGCTCGCTTCGCGATCGTTCCGCGACTTTGACGATGCCGTGACGGCCCGTCTGCATGGTTTCCGGGACGTGGAAGACTACTACGGCTCGTCCAGCTCGGGGCAGTTCCTCCCCGCCATCCGGGTGCCCACCCTGCTGGTGCACGCGGCGGACGACCCCTTCGTCCCCCCGCACGCCATCCCGCGCGGCGCGGTCGAGGCCAATCCGCACCTGGCCGCCGTGTTCGTCGAGCACGGCGGCCACGTGGGCTTCATCCAGGGAAAGCCCTGGGCCCCGGAGTTCTGGGCCGAGCGCGAAGCGGCCCGCTTCCTCGCAGAGCGGCTCCCGTGAGGAGGGGCTCGCGCCGACGCACCCGTCCGCGCCCGGCCGCCCTCTTTCACTCGTGCATGGTACGCCCTTCGCATGCAGGGGTGGCGTGATGACCAGCCCGCCACCGCCCTCCGTCCGCCGCGGCCACGTGGAGGTGCTCCGCATCTTCGACGTGGCCGACGACATCGACCTGCGCAGAGTGGAGGAGCTCCTCGCGGGCCGGCAGAACTATGCGCGCATCCGCCTGGCGCGCGTGGCACCCAAGGCGATCGCGTTCGGCGACCCGCCCATCGTCACCGACCTGCTGGCCCCCGCGGTGGAGGTGCTGGGGGTGCGCTGCGACACGCGGGCCACCGCGCGCATCCACTCGTTCGGCGTGGTCTCGGTGTCGCTGGAGGTGCGCCTCCCCCGCGTGATGCCGTGGGCGGAGTGGGAGGCCTTCGCCCGCGAGGCGGAGCGCGAGGCCGTGGCGCTCCCCTTCTGGCGCGGGCACCTGCAGGGGCTGCTGGACGCCATGCGCCCCGCCATGCACGACCCCAGCCCAGTGCGGCTGGAGGAAGATTACGCCATCGTGACCGTCCGCGAGCTGGACCCGCCCCTTTCCGCGGCCGAGCTGCAGGAAGCGGTGGACCTGGTGCCGCTGCTGGCCCACGAGCGGCGCCCCCTCAGCGCCGCGGCGCGCGCAGAGGTGCTGCGCCACGCGCACGGGTACTACCTGGACGACCTGGTGATCCTCACCTGGGACCGCGCGTTCGTCCTGGAGCCGTCGGACGACGACGACATCGCGGACGTGCTGGAGGTGGCGAACGCGCAGCTCCTGGAGCTGCGCGTGTACGACGCGCTGATGGACGCCGAGCTGCCGCGCACCTACCAGGCGGCGGCGGCGGTGCAGGGGAGGCGGGCGCGGCTCAGCGGGCAGTACTCGCGCACGGCGCACCAGATGCGGGCGCTGGTAGCCGAGGTCACGGAGATCACCGAAAAGGTGGACAACGCGCTCAAGGTCACCGAAGACGTGTACCTGGCGCGCGTGTACAGCTCGGCGCTGGAGCTCTTCCGCGTGCGCTTCTGGGCGGCGAGCATCGACCACAAGCTGGGGCTGATCCGCGACACGTACACCGCCCTCTACGACGAGGCGGTGGCCACCCGCGCCGAGTGGCTGGAGGCGGCCATCGTGCTGCTGATCGTGCTGGAGCTCGTCATCGCCTTCGCGGGCGAGCTGCTGCGATAGGAAACAACGAGAACAGGGATCGAGATGTCGGAAGGACTGGACCCGCAGGAGCAGCTGGCACAGTGGGGGCGCACGGTGGAGGAGCGGTTCGGACACCGCCTTTCGCTCAACGTCCCCAGCCGCAACAACCGCAAGGTCACGGCGCTGATCCAGCGCATCAACCAGGACGAGGAGCTGTACGCGCTCTGGCTGGCGGCCAACGTCAACGCCGTGGAGCGTCTGGGGATGACGGACCACGGCCCCGTGCACGTGAAGATCGTGATGAACATCGCGATCAAGCTGCTGCGCATGCTCACGGAGCACGGCGTGCAGCCCGGCGTGGTGGAGAACTACGGGATGGGGAACGACGACGCCGAGGTGGTGGTCGTCCTCGCCGCGCTCTGCCACGACCTGGGGATGTCCATCCACCGCGCCGACCACGAGGGGTTCTCGCTCTTCGTGGCGCAGCACAAGATCAAGGAGCTCCTCTCCGAGCTCTACGACGTCCCCACCGCCACCATCCTGCGCTCGGAGATCCTCCACGCCATCATCGCGCACCGCTCCGGCGGCAAGCCGCTGACCATCGAGGCGGGGATCGTGCGCGTGGCCGACGCGCTGGACATGGCCAAGGGCCGCTCGCGCATCCCCTTCGCCACCGGCGCGGCGAGCATCCACTCCGTCTCCGCCGCGGCCATCGAGGCGGTGCACATCGAGCCCGGCGTCAACAAGCCGGTGCGGGTGCGCATCGAGATGTCCAACTCCGCCGGCGTCTTCCAGCTCGACCAGCTCTTCCGCGAGAAGCTGAAGGGGAGCGGGCTGGAGCCGTACATGGAGCTGGAGGCGCTGATCGAGGGCGAGGCCGAAAAGCGCCTGGTCACCTCGTTTCAGCTTTGAGACGCGCGGCCCGTCGCCGGCGACTGAAGTCGCTGCAACGAAAGCACGAAGTCGCCCTGCGGCGACTCGCCCCCTGTGCACCAGCGCCGGAGGAGGAGTCCGCGCAGGCGGACTTTGTGCCCTGGTTGCCGCGAGTTTACTCGCCAGGCACGAATTGAGGCTGAAGAACGTCTACGGCGCTCCCTGAAGAACAGCATGGCTCACACAGAGGCACAGGAACACGGAGAAGTGCGCGTGCTGGTCACCGGCGGGGCGGGGCTGCTGGGGAACACGCTGATCGCCACGGCGCCGACGGGGGTGGAGGTGCACGCGACGCGGCGCCGCGCCCCCGTCCACGGAGCCGCGGCGCACACGGTGGATCTCGCCGACGCGGCGGGGGTGGGCGCGCTCCTCGCGAGCATCCGCCCCCACGCCCTTATCCACACGGCGTACGGCAAGGACGATCCGGAGCGCGACATCCTCACCGCCTCGCGCGTCGTGGCGGAGGCGTGCGCGGCGGCCGGGGTGGCGCTCGTGCACGTCAGCACCGACCTGGTGCTGGACGGGGAGCATTCGCCCTACGACGAGGGCGCCGAGCCCGCGCCCATCGACCCGTACGGCCGCTGGAAGGCGGAGGCGGAGCGCGCCGTTTCCGCCGCGTGCCCCGGCGCCGCCATCGCCCGCACCTCCCTCATCGTCCGCGCGGACCCGCCGGACGGCATCACCGCGCGCCTGGTGGAGTCCCTCCGGGCGGGCGAGCCGTCGCGCCTGTACGTGGACGAGCTGCGCTGCCCGATCTTCGTGGAAGACCTCGCGCGCCAGCTCTGGGAGGTCGCCGCCCTCCCGCACCGGGCCGGCGTGTGGAACCTGGTGGGCCCCGAAGCCCTCAGCCGCTTCACCATCGGCGCGCTGATCGCCCGCCGCTTCGGCCTGGACGCATCCTCCCTCGTTCCGGCGCGCAGCGGCGACCACCCGGTCCCGCGCCCCCGCGACCTGCGCCTCCTCACCCTCCGCGCCGACCGCGAGCTGAAGACGCGCGCAAGGACGATCTCCCAAGCGCTGCTGCCGGCGGGCCCTCACCCGGCGGCCTGATAGCCGCCACCCTCTCCCACAAACAGCGTGGGAGAGGGGACTACTTCGTGTGCGGCGAGCGGGTACCGTGCGCAACGACAGGGCGGTCGAAGCAAGCCTCGACCGCCCTGCTGCACGGATCATCACTATCGGGGAACGATACGGCGGCGATCGCGCGCACCGAACCCAAGTCCCCTCTCCCAGGGCAGTTACTGGGAGAGGGTGGCGGCTGTCAGGCCGCCGGGTGAGGGCCTCCCAGCCGGCGCTCGAGCAGCTCCCTGACCCGCTCCGGGTTGGCCGTGCCGCCCGTGCTCCGCATCACCTGGCCCACGAAGAAGCCCATCAGCCCCGTCTTGCCGCCCCGGTACTCGGCCGCCTTCCCGGCGTTGGCGGCGACCACCTCGTCCACCACGGGGGCCAGCGTGGACTCGTCACTCACCTGCCGGAGGCCTCGGCGCTCCACGATCTCGAGCGGGTCGCCGCCGTCGCGCGTGAGCTCGGCGACCACCGTCTTGCCGGCGGCGCTGGAGATCGTCCCCTCATCCACCAGATGCACCACGGCCAGGAGCTGCGCGGGGCCGAAGGCGACCTCGTTGATGCCGCGTTCCTTCAGCTCCAGCATCAGCACGTTCACGATCCAGTTGGCCGCCGACTTCGGCGCGGCGCCGAGCCGTACCGTGCCCTCGAACAGCTCCGCGAACGCGGGGTCGCGGGTGAGCAGGTCGGCTTCGACGGGGCCGAGGCCCAGCTCGCCCTCGAAGCGGGCGCGCGCCTCCTCCATCTCGGGGGCGCGGGCCACCTGCGGGGCGGCGGTGCGCTCGCGCGGCTCACGGGCAGGCTTTTTCTCGGCCGGCTTCTTCGCCGTCTGCGCGGGCTGCGCGGCCTTGCCCCACGTGTCGCGCAGGGTGACCGTGCGGTTGAAGACCAGGTGCTCGGGCGACGAGTCCACCACGTCCGAGCAGAAGTACCCCACGCGCTCGAACTGGTAGCGGCTCCCCGCCGCGTCCCCGCGCACGCCGGGCTCGATGCGCGCGCCCTGCACCACGACGAGCGAATCGGGGTTCAGGTGCTCCTTGAAGTCGCCCTCGCCGGCCTCGGGATCGGGCACGGAGAAGAGGCGGTCGTAGAGCCGCACCTCGCAGGGGAGCGAGTGCGCCGCGGCGACCCACTGGATCGTCCCCTTCACCTGCCGCCCGTCCGGCGTGTTGCCGCCGCGCGTGGCCTCGTCGTAGGAGCAGCGCAGCTCCACGATCTCGCCGTGGGCGTCCTTGATCACCTCGTCGCAGCGGATCACGTACGCGTACCGCAGCCGCACCTCGCCGCCGGGCGTGAGGCGGAAGAAGCCCCTGGGCGGGTCCTCCATGAAGTCGTCGCGGTCGATGAACAGGTCTCGCGCGAAGGGGAGCGGGCGCGAGCCCTCGTTGGGCACGTCGTGCGGCCAGTACGAGGCGTCCAGCTCCTCCGTCCGGCCTTCCGGGTAGTTGGTGATGACGACGCGCAGCGGGCGGAGCACGCACATCACCCGCGGCGCCCGACGGTTCAGGTCGTCGCGGATGGCGAACTCCAGCTTGCCGATGTCCACGCGGCTGTTGAACTTGGCCACGCCCATCCGCTCCCAGAAGGCGCGAATCGCCTCGGCGGTCACGCCGCGGCGGCGCAGGCCGGCCACGGTGGGCATGCGCGGATCGTCCCACCCGCTCACCAGCCCGCCCTTCACCAGCTCGAGCAGCTTGCGCTTGCTCATCACCGTGTAGTCCAGGTTGCCGCGCGCGAACTCGTACTGGTGGGGCCGCGCCGGCGTCCCGCCCTCGGAGCGCACGAAATCCTGCCAGTGGTCCACCGTCCAGTCGTAGACCGCGCGGTTGTTGTCGAACTCCAGCGTGCACAGCGAGTGGGTGATCCCCTCGATGGCGTCTTCGATGGGGTGCGCGTAGTCGTACAGCGGGTAGATGCACCACGCGTCGCCCGTGCGGTAGTGGTGCGCGTGGCGGATGCGGTACAGCAGGGGGTCGCGCAGCAGCATGTTCCTGGACGCCAGGTCGATCCTGGCCCGCAGCACGTGCGCGCCGTCCGGGAACTCGCCCGCGCGCATGCGGCGGAAAAGGTCCAGGTTCTCCTCCGGCGAGCGGTCGCGGAAACGCGTGGGGAAGCCCGGCTCCGTCACCGTCCCCCGCGCCTCGCGGATCTCCTCCTCCGTGGAACTGTCCACGTACGCCAGCCCCCGCGTCACCAGGAACTCGGCGAAGCGGTACATCTGCTCGAAGTAGTCCGCCGCGTAGTGGACCGTCTCCCCGAAGTCCGCCCTCAGCCACCGCACCGTGTCGATGATCGACTCGACGTAGCTGACGTCCTCCGTCTCGGGATTGGTGTCGTCGAAGCGCAGGTTGAACTGCCCCCCCGTCTCCTTCGCGATCCCGTAGTTGAGCACGATGGACTTGGCGTGCCCGATGTGCAGGAACCCGTTGGGCTCCGGCGGAAAGCGCGTGACGATCTTCTGGTAGCGCCCGTTGCGCAGGTCCTCCGCCACGATGGCGCGGATGAAGTCCTGCGACGGGGTATTCTCGTCGGCGCGCGGGTCGCTGCCGGCTCTGGTTTCGGTCACGGTGTTTCGATCGATGAAGGATGCAGCGCAGCCCGCGCTCGGGCGAGGGTAGCCGAACAGAATAGCGGAACGTCGGGGGATCAACAACGCATCCGGTGGGGCCGGCGACGGGGCTGTTCTCCGCAATCTCCAAATGTTTGCTGGATCTGTGTATTCCCCTTCGCTACCGTTCCGATGCGGCCAAAGTTCCCAGCCGTGTCCACTTTCATGGGGAGGGTAACGGTATGACATGCGTGGAAAAACGCTACGAGTGTCGGGTACCCGAGTATGCACTCACGGGACCGCAGGTGGAACCCGAGGCGAGCTTTTGGAACCACTGCCCGCAGCTCCGAATGGTGTCTCTCAAAGAGCTGACCGACGTCACGGACGACCGGAACGACCCGAGGTACTTCCCGCCCTACCCCGATTTCTGCTCGTCTGCCGGCCAAAAGGAAATTCGCCGCGAGTTTGAAGAGCTCGTGGACCTGTCCAAGCGGCGCGACGACCCCTGCGAGCTGGTGTCGAAAGGCGATTGCCCCGCGCTCACGCGGACGCCGTGCGAGCCCCGAAAGGACCTTCCCAAGGCGTTCGGTTGCCGGGCGCCGGTCAGCCGCCTCTTCAATCTGATGCCGCCCGCTCTGGGCGCGGTGCAGGTGAACCGCCTTCCGGGACAGCAGGTGATCCGGACGGGCCGCGGTATGGCGCGCGCCGTGGAGGCGGAGACGCCGGGAATCTTCCACCGCCATGCGCTCAACTACCTCATCACGACTCGCGCCTGGTCACCGCCGCGCCAGGCCCTCGTCTGGGCCGCGCTGGACGTGGCCATCGCCAGCGCGCTGCAGGCGGCGTGGTACTACAAGTGGCTGAGCCCACGCCAGTTCACTTCGCGCCGTCCGCGCCCCATCGAATATGCGCGCTCCAACCGGCTGCAGCTCGACGTGCTCTACGACCGGCCGGACGAGCTCAACCCGATGTACATCACGTGTCCCGATGCGAGGCCCTGCGCAGATCCACGTGGCTTCAGCCCGGGAACGCCCCGCCACCCCGCTTACCCGTCGGGACACAGCACCTATGCCGGCGCGGCTAGCACCGTGCTCGCCTACTTCTTCGGCAACGACGACACGCCCGAGTTCCTCGCGCCGGGGGCGCCACCCAGCAAGATCGGTGACGAGCTTCGCAACATGGCCGACAACATCGGCTTCGGTCGCATGTGGGCTGGCATCCACTGGCGCAGCGACCATGAAGCGGGCCTCAAGCTGGGGCAGGTGGTAGGCTGCCTGGTGTTGCGTCAGCTCGCCAGCATCTGCGGCGGGTCGTTTGAGCTCTGCCCGGCCATGCCTCCGGCGCGCAGCCAGTGCAGCTGCCGCGACTCCGCCCCGTGCCCCGCCACGAAGCCGCCGAGCTGCCGCGATCTGAAGAGACAGGCCGAGGCTTGCAAGAAAGCATGCCCACCCTGCGGGCAGAGCAACACCGACGTGCCGGACCCGTGCGGCGAATCCATGGCGGATGCGCGGACAGCCGACGGCATGCGTGCCGCCAGGCCGGAAGACCTCGACCGCCGCAGCGTGCAGCAGGGTGGTGTGCCACAACAATAGCCGACGGCGACTCGCCCTGGGATGGAGCGTGCGGACGGCCCTGCCGTCCGCACGCTCCGCGCTTGCCCGCGCCGCGCGCCGTGGAGGACTGGTCCGATCCAGCGCGCGCAAATAACTTCTACGGCTCGCCGTCCGCTACTTCCGCCGCGCTTCCGCGGCGACTGACCGGTACCGACCTGATGCCCGACCCGATCCGCGTACGATTCGCTCCCAGCCCCACCGGCTACCTGCACGTGGGCGGGGCCCGCACGGCGCTCTACAACTGGCTGCTGGCGCGGCAGAGCGGCGGCGTGTTCGTGCTGCGCATCGAAGACACGGACCGCGAGCGGAGCACGGACGCGTCCACGCACACCATCCTGGAGGGGATGAGCTGGCTGGGGCTCACCTGGGACGAGGGGCCGCACTTCCAGAGCGAGGGGCTGCCGCGCCACACCGCCGAGGCGCAGCGCCTGCTGGCCGAGGACGACGCCTACCGCTGCTTCTGCACGCCGGAGGAGCTGGACGCCAAGCGCCAGGCCGCCGGGCTGGAGTACCGCTACGACCGCAAGTGCCGCGCGATCCCCCGCGCGGAGAGCGACGAGCGCGCCGCGGCGGGCACGCCCTTCACCGTGCGCTTCCGCGTCCCCGAGGGGACCACGGAGTGGACGGACCAGGTGTACGAGGACATCCGGTTCGACAACGGGAGCATCGAGGACTTCATCATCCTGCGCACCGACGGCACGCCCATCTACAACATGGCCGTGGTGTCGGACGACATCGAGATGGGGATCACGCACGTGATGCGCGGCGAGGACCACATCGCCAACACCCCCAAGCAGATCCTCCTGTACCGGGCCCTGGGCGCGGCGGTGCCCCGGTTCGCGCACCTCCCCATGATCCTGGGCTCGGACGGGCGCAAGCTCAGCAAGCGCCACGGGGCCACCGCCGTGGGCGACTACGCGCGGCTGGGCATCCTCCCGGAGACGCTGGTCAACTTCCTCGCGCTGCTGGGCTGGAACCCGGGCGACGACCGCGAGCTGATGACGGCCGGGGAGATGACGGAGCTCTTCTCCGTGGAGCGCATCAACAAGAAGAGCGCCGTGTTCGACACGGAGAAGCTGCACTGGATGAACGGCCAGTACCTGGCGAAAAAGCCCGCCGCCGAGCTCCTCCCCATCGTGGCGCCGCTCTTCGCGGAGGCCGGGCTGATGACGGCGGACGAGATCGCCGGGCGCGAGGAGTACGTGCTGCACCTGATCGACCTCCTCAAGGTGCGCTCGCGCTCCACGCTGGAGATCCCGCAGCAGGCGCGCGTCTACCTGGCGGACGGGGTGGAGTACGACCCGGAGGCGGCGGCCAAGCACTGGAAGGACGCCGCCGAGACCTCGCAGCGCCTGGGGGCCGTGCGCGACGCGCTGGCGGGGGTGGACGCGTGGGAGCCCGCGGCCATCGAGGCGGCGCTGCGGGCGGCGGCGCAGAGCGCGGGTGTCGGCTTTGGGAAGGTGGCGCAGCCGCTGCGCATCGCCCTCACGGGGAGCGCCGCCAGCCCCGGGATCGACCAGGTGGGGCTGCTGCTGGGGCGGGAGCGCACGCTGGCCCGCATCGACGCAGCGCGGGAGTGGCTGGCGGTGAACGCGGCTCAGTAGAGAAACGTTGACTTCGCCTGCTACGCGCCGTATGTTGCGGCCCGTAGCAGCCGAGCGGAGAGGCGCGAAGGGCGCGCCGGGGCTGCACGCGTGGGGGTGAGGAGGAGGTGGGGGGAGGCACCGAGGGTGTCGCCCCTTCTCGTATAGCTTCCACGCCTGCGCCTTCCAGCACCCCGCCCCCTTTCCCCCCGCAGGGCTGACCTGCGACACGTCCCCGGAGGCAATCCATGCCTGAGCCGCTTTCCAAGATCGAACGCCGGATACTCAACTACCTTGTGGACTACCTCAAGGACAACACGTACCAGCCCAGCATCCGCGAGATCGGCAAGCGCTTCTCGATCAAGTCGACCAAGACGGTGTCGGAGCACCTGCAGTCGCTGGCGGACAAGGGCCACATCGAGCGCGACGCGTCGCGCTCGCGCGGCGTCAAGATCCTGGGGATGAACCTGGCGCCCGCCGTGGTCACGGTGCCCTTCTACGGCAAGATCGCCGCGGGGAAGCCGGCGCTGATGCGCGAGGACGTGAGCGACCGCCTGGAGATCGACCGCAAGCTGGTGGCCTCGGCCGACGCGTTCGGGCTGGAGATCAAGGGCGACAGCATGGAGGGGATGGGCATCCTGCACGGCGACATGGTGCTGGTGGAGCCGGTGGACGAGGGCGACCTCAGGGACGGCGACATCGTGGCCGCGCGCCTGGGCGGCGAGTCCACGGTGAAGCGCTACTTCTCGCACGGCGGGCAGGTGATGCTGGAGCCGGCGAACTCCAGCTACGCGCCGATCCTGGTCAGGGAGTACGACGACTTCGAGATCCTGGGCCGCGTCACGGGGCTGGTGCGCCGCTTCACCGCCGAGCAGACGGCGATCGCGACCTGAAGAAAAGCTGGGCTCACACAGAGGCACGGAGGCACAGAGATGAGGTCATCTCGGTGCCTCCGTGTTCGTTCGCAAGCTTATGACCGACGAAGTGTGGATGCGCCTGGCGCTGGCGGAGGCCGCCGCGGCGGAGGCGCTGGGGGAGGTGCCGGTGGGGGCGGTGATCGTGCGGGGGGGCGAGGTGGTGGCGCGCGGGCACAACCTCACGCACACGGACCAGGACCCCAGCGCCCACGCGGAGATGGTGGCCATCCGCCGCGCCGCGCAGGCCACGGGCCACTGGCGCCTGCTGGACTGCACCCTCTACGTGACGCTGGAGCCCTGCGCCATGTGCTCGGGCGCCATCGTCCTGGCGCGCATCCCGCGCCTGGTCTACGCCGCCCCCGACCCCAAGGCCGGCATGTGCGGCTCGCTGGAGAACCTGGTCCAGTACCCCCGCCTCAACCACCGCGTCCAGCTCACCTCCGGCGTCCTCGCCCAGGAGGCCGGCGACGTGCTGCGCGCCTTCTTCCGCGCCCGCCGCTCGAAGTAGGCTCTGTGTCTCCGTGTGAGCCCTGTCGTCCGTTCGTTGACACCCCCCCGCCGCCAGCGGTATCTTCCCGGCGCTTCCACACGCCTCTCAGGCACCCCCCGATCCGGCAAATGACCGAACCGCAGCGGCGCACCCTGATGGACACGCCCGCCACCGAGCGGGCGCTGTCGCGGATGGCGCGCGAGGTACTGCAGCTCGCCGGCGGCATCGAGAACCTGGTCCTCGTGGGCATCCACCGCCGCGGCGTGCAGCTGGCCGACCGCATGGCGGCCGAGATGCGCGAGGCGGCCGGCGCGCAGGTCTCCACCGGCACCCTGGACATCACCCTCTACCGCGACGACCTCATGTCCGTGGGGCCCCGCCCCGTGGTGGGGCCCACCCGCCTCCCCAACACGGGGATCGACGGGCGCGTGGTGGCCATCGTGGACGACGTGCTCTACACCGGGCGCACCGTGCGCGCGGCGCTGGACGAGCTGGCCGACTTCGGGCGGCCGCGGCGCACGCTGCTGGCCGTGCTGGTGGACCGCGGCGAGCGCGAGCTCCCCATCCACGCGGACGTGGTGGGGCACACGGTGCAGGTGCCGCACGGCGGGCGGGTGGAGGTGCACGTGCCGGAGATCGACGGGGTGCTGGGGGTGGAGCTGGTGGAGGGGGCGTGATGGCGCACGCCAACGCACCCTACCTGGGCAAGGACCTGCTGGGGCTGGAAGAGCTGAGCCGCGAGCAGATCGGCGCCATCCTGGACACGGCGGAAGCCTTCAAGGAGATCAGCAACCGGCCCATCAAAAAGGTGCCGGTGCTGCGCGGCAAGACCATCGTCAACGCTTTCTTCGAGAACTCCACCCGCACCCGCGTCTCCTTCGAGTTCGCGCAGAAGCGCCTCTCGGCGGACACGGTGAACATCTCCAGCACCGGCTCGTCGGTGGCCAAGGGCGAGACGCTGGTGGACACGGCGCGGAACCTGGAGGCGATGAACATCGACATGGTGGTGATCCGCCACGGCGCCAGCGGCTCGGCGCGCTTCCTGGCCGAGCGGATCGCCTCCAACGTCGTCAACGCGGGCGACGGCAAGCACGAGCACCCCACGCAGGGCCTCCTGGACCTCCTCACCATCCGCGACCACCGCGGGCCGCTGCAGGGCCTGCGGGTGTGCATCTGCGGCGACGTGCTCCACTCGCGCGTGGCCCGCTCCAACATCCACGGGCTGCGCACGATGGGGGCGGAGGTGGGGGTGTGCGGGCCGCTGACCCTCCTCCCGCGGGATGTGCAGACGCTGGGCGTCACCGTCTTCCGCCGCATCGAGGAGGCCATCGAGTGGGCGGACGTGCTCAACGTCCTGCGCCTGCAGCTGGAGCGGATGAAGGGCGGCTTCATCCCCAGCCTGCGCGAGTACAACCGCGTCTTCGGCGTCACGCGCGAGCGGGTGGAGCGTGCGCCGCGCGACATCCTCATCCTGCACCCGGGCCCCATGAACCGCGGCGTGGAGATCGACAGCGACGTGGCGGACGGGCCGCACTCCGTGATCCTGCAGCAGGTGACCAACGGCGTGGCCGTGCGCATGGCCGTCCTGTACCTGCTGGCCGGCGGCGTGCCGGACCACGCCGAAGCCGCGAAGACGGGAGGCGAGTCGTGAGGGCCATGCTGATCCGCGGCGGCCGCGTGGTGGACCCGTCGCAGGGCACCGACGCGACTCTGGACGTGCTGCTGGCCGGCGGCGTCGTGGCCCGGGTGGGGGAGGGGATCGAGGCGCCGGAAGGGGCCGAGGTCGTGGACGCGAGCGGGATGGTGGTGGCCCCCGGCCTCATCGACGTGCACGTGCACCTGCGCGAGCCGGGGCAGGAGCACAAGGAGACGATCCGCAGCGGGGCGCGGGCGGCGGCGGCGGGCGGCTTCACGGCCGTGGTCGCCATGCCCAACACGGACCCGCCCATCGACTCGCCCGCCGCCGTGGGCTTCGTGCGCGCCGCCGGGCTGCGCGCGGACGGGGCGCGCGTGTACCCCAGCGGGTGCATCACGATGGGGCAGGCGGGAGAGCAGCTCACGGAGTTCGGCGAGCTGATCGGCGCGGGCGCCGTGTGCGTGACCGACGACGGGCGTCCGGTGGGCAACGCCGGGATGATGCGCATGGCGCTGGAGTACGCGCAGAGCTTCGACCTTCCCGTGGCGGTGCACGCGGAGGAGCTGGCGCTGTCGCGCGGGGGCTCCATGAACGAGGGGGTCGTGGCGACGCGGCTGGGGCTCACCGGCATCCCCAACATCGCCGAGGACGTGATGATCGCCCGCGACCTGATGCTGGCGGAGCTCACGGGCGGGCGCCTGCACATCCAGCACGTGGCCACGCGCGGCGGCGTGCAGCTCATCCGCGCGGCCAGGGAGCGCGGCGTGCGCGTGACGGCGGAGGGGTCGCCGCACCACTTCACGCTCACGGACGAGGCGGTGGGGTCGTACCGCACCAACGCCAAGATGAACCCGCCCCTCCGCTCCGAGGCCGACCGTGACGCGGTGCGGCGGGGCGTGGCCGACGGGACGCTGGACGTGATCGCCACCGACCACGCGCCCCACCACTACGACGAGAAGGAGCAGGCCTTCGAAGACGCTCCCAACGGCATCGTGGGCCTGGAGACGGCGCTGGGGCTGGCGTACACGGAGCTGGTGGAGAGCGGGCTGCTGTCGCTGAACGGGCTGGTGGAGCGGATGAGCTGCGCCCCCGCGCGCGCCCTCTCCCTTCCCGGCGGCACGCTGCGCGAGGGCGGCGTGGCGGACGTGACGGTCTTCGATCCCCGGCGGGAGTGGACGGTGGACCCGGGCGCCTTCCTGTCCCGGAGCCGCAACACGCCCTTCGGCGGGTGGACGCTGCGCTGCCGCGCCGTGCTCACCGTGGTGGGCGGCCTCACCGTGTGGAGCGCGCCATGACCATCGCCTTCCCCCGCGCGGGGGCGGTGCGCGTGGACCCGCGCGGCTTCTGCGGAAGCGCCTTTCCCTGGCCGCTGGTGCGCGACCTGGCGGACGGGCGCGAGCTGACGGCGTGCTACCTGGTGCACGAGAAGCAGCGCAAGGAGACCAAGAACGCCAAGCCCTACCTCCACCTCGTGCTGGGCGACCGCACGGGGACCATCGAGGCCAAGGTGTGGGACGACGCGGACCGGCTGGACCGCGCCTTCGACGCCGACGACGTGGTGGGGGTGCGGGGGCGCATCAGCACGTACAACGACAAGCTGCAGCTCACCGTCACCTGGGCCGAGCCGCTGCTGATCGGCGACGACGACCTGGAGTTCTTCATCCCGTGCAGCCCCCGCGACCGCGGCGAGATGGGGCGCGAGCTGGACGTGCTGGTCAACTCCGTGGGCGACCCCGCGCTGCGCACCCTCCTCACGCGCTGCGTGGGGAAGGGGACGGCGCTGGGGAAGCAGTTCCGCATCCACCCCGCCGCCAAGAAGAACCACCACGCGTACCTGGGCGGCCTGCTGGAGCACTCGCTTTCCGTGGCCAAGGCGTGCGACCGGATGTGCGCGCATTACCAGGGGCAGGGCGCGCGGCTGGACCGCGACCTGCTGGTGACGGGCGCCCTGCTGCACGACATCGGCAAGGTGCGCGAGCTGGCGGCGCGCCGCACCTTCTCGTACACGGACGAGGGGCAGCTCCTGGGGCACATCCTCATCGGCCTGCAGATCGTGACGCGCGAAGCGGAGCCGATCCTGCGACCGGACAAGCTGCTCCACCTGCAGCACCTGATCGCCAGCCACCAGGGGCGGCTGGAGTGGGCGTCGCCCAAGGAGCCGCAGACGCTGGAGGCGCTGATCCTGCACGCGGCGGACGAGCTGGACGCCAAGCTGAACCCCGCCATCGCCCTCCTTTCCGGGGTGGGCGACGGGGGGTGGTCGTCGTACGACCGCAACATGGGGCGGTCGCTCTTCCAGCCTCCCGCCTTTCCGGCGGCCTCCAACGTCGAGGCGGTGCCGGCGGGCGAGGTGGTGGAAGTGGTCCTGGACATGTTCCGCGGCTGACGCCGCGCCTTCCTTACGAAGAGGTATCGCATGACCGATCTCAACGCCCAATCGCCGGTCCACGCCCTGGTCCAGCAGCGCGAGCAGCTCCGCGGCTGGATCGCGAAGCTGGACGAGGTGGGGACGGGCGCCCCCGCCCGCGTGGCCGAGCGCATCCGCCAGGACTACGGCGACCGCCTGGCGCGCGTCACGGCCGCGCTGGGCGAGCACCGCGAGGAGATCGGGCGGAGCCTGGAGTCGATGCGGCTGGAGCTGCACGAGGCGGAGGAGCGCCACGCGCAGGCCGGCGACGCGCTGGAGGAGATGCGCATCCGCCACCTGATCGGCGAGCTGGGCGACGCGGAGTGGGAGACGCAGCGCGGCCGCCTGGACGTGGAGGTCGCCTCCGCCGACGCCGAGACGCGCCGCCTGCGCGGGGAAGTCGACCGCCTGGCCGCCCTCGCCGCGGAGGTGGGCGGCGACGCCACCTCCCCCCAGACCGCCTTCGCTTCCGTGGCGGAGGAGCCGGCCGACGAGGCCCCCGCGCCGGCCGAAGCCATCGCCGAGCCCGCAACGGACGAGCCGGAGGAGGCGGAAGACACGAGCGCCTGGCTGAACGAGATCTCGCTGGACCCGCCCGCCGCGTCCGGGCCGGCCGCGCCCGCCGCGGACACCTCGGCGGACGAGTGGGACCCGTTCGGCGAGGGCTTCGGCGGCCCCGCGGAGACGAAGGCGGAGGGCGACGGCGACCTCCCCTGGCTGGAAACCTCGGAGGGGGCCGCGGAGCCCTGGTCCCCGAGCACGTCCGAGGGCGACGGCCTGGAGTTCCTCAACGACCTGGGCACCGGCACCCCCGCGCCTCCCGCCACCGGCGACCTCGCGGAAGACGACCTCGCCTTCCTGGAGGAGCTGGACCGCGCCATCTCCGCTTCCCCCTCCGCCAGCCGCCCCGCCACCCCGCCCGCCGCCCCGGCCAGCGACGCGGCGCCGGTGAGCGGCGGCCCGCTTCTGTGCAAGGAGTGCGGCGCCATCAACGAGCCCCACTCCTGGTACTGCGAGATCTGCGGGTCCGAGCTCTAAAAATAAGGGCCTCACACAGAGACACAGAGGCACAGAGATCAGCTTTTCTCTGTGCCTCTGTGTCTCTGTGTGAGATCGATGTTTCCGCCGCACAGGGGCAGCGCTACGAGCTGGTCCCTGAAGCGGCCCCGGAAGGCGAAGGCGGCGGCGAGGGCGGCGGCGCCGGCGGGCTCCACGACGATGCCCAGGGTGTCCAGTGCGGCGCGGGAGGCGTGGCGGAGGTCGTCTTCGCCGACCAGGAGGATGTCGTCCACCACGCCGCGCAGGTCGTCCAGCGCTTCGGGGACGGGGACGCGGACGGCGATGCCGTCGGCGATGGTGTGCGCCGTCTCGGTGGTGACGGGGCGGCCGAGGCGCCAGGAGCGCTCCATGGCGGGGGCTTCCGCCGCGCACACGCCGACGATGCGGGTGGCGGGCGACGCCTGGCGCATCCAGGTGCCGATGCCGGCCAGCAGCGCGCCGTTGCCCAGCGGGACGAGCACCGTGTCCAGCGGCTCGGGCCAGCGGCAGAGCTCCAGGGCGATGGTGCCGGCGCCCTCCGACACCGCCGCCTCGCGGCCGTCCTCCACGAAGCGGTGGCCCGCTTCGGAGGCGAACAGGCGCGCCCGGTCCTTGGCCTCGTCCAGGTCCGCGCCCCAGAGCCGCACGTCGGCGCCCAGCGCCCGCATCTGCGCGATCTTGAGCGGCGAGGCGCTTTCGGCGGCGAAGACGGTGACGGGGATGGCGCGGCGGCGGGCGGCCCAGGCCAGCGCCTGGCCGAAGTTGCCGGCGGAGGCGCAGACCAGCGGCTCGCCAGGAGGAAGCCCGCGCACGAAGAAGTCCGCGCCGCGGCCCTTGAACGAGCGCACCGGGTTCAGCGTCTCCACCTTGCAGACGAGGCGGAAGCCGAGCTCGCGGCCGAGGGCCTCCACCTCGAACTGCGGGGTGCGGGTGAAGACGGGGTCGATCTGGCGCGCGGCGGCGGCGATGCGTTCGGTGGAGAGGCGGGCGTGGGTCATGGTACGGCTCGCGGTGGGGTTTGCGGGGGCGGCACGAAAGAGGCCCGCCGACTTGCGTCGGCGGGCCTCTTTGCGTCATCCCCGATGAGGTCGCTTACGCGGCCAGCTTGCTCAGGCGCGCCAGGATGCGCGACTTCGCGCGGGCGGCCTTGTTCGGGTGGATGATGCGCTTGTGCGCGGCACGATCCAGCAGCGAGGCAGCCTCGCGGAACGCCTCGTTGCCGGTGTCGGCAGTGTCGGCGGCGCGGACCCTCTTGAGAGCGGTGCGGAGCTTGGAGCGGAACGCGCGGTTACGCTCGTTGCGGAGCGCGCTCGTCCGCATCCTCTTCTCGGCGGACTTGACGTTGGGCAAGGCTGGCCTCCAGCAGATCGGCGCGCGGGGCGCCACTCGATGGTGTTCGCGGATGAGTTCCGGGAAAACGGAAGCCCAAAAGATACCCGCCGCCGCCCCGCGTGTCAACCCGCCGCGCGCCGCGCATTCCTTTGACAACCCTGTGGGCCCCCGCTACCTTGCGCGTCATGGACAGAATCAACGACCTGCTGCTCTACCTGCCGGTACTTCTCCTCGCCTTCACCGTCCACGAGTTCGGGCACGCCTGGGTCGCGCTCAAACAGGGCGACGACACGGCGTACCGGCTGGGGCGCGTCACCCTGGACCCGCGCTCGCACATCGACCCCATCGGAAGCCTGCTCTTTCCCGCGCTGGCCACGCTGGGCGGGGGGCTCCCCCTGCTGGGGTGGGCGAAGCCGGTCCCGGTGGACGTCCGCAAGCTGCGCGACTACCGCACGGGCGACATCCTGGTCTCGCTGGCCGGGGTGTTCATGAACCTGGTGCTGGTGGTGCTCTTCACCATCGCCTTCGCCGTGGCCATCCGGCTGATCCCTGGGGAGCCGGCCACGGGAAGCGTCATGGACGTGCTGGTGAACTTCCTGTTCGCCGGGATCCAGGTGAACGTGGGGCTGATCCTCTTCAACATCCTTCCCATCCCGCCGCTGGATGGGTCCAAGGTGCTCTATCACTTCCTGCCGGTGAGCGCGCGGGAGCAGTACCGGCAGCTGGACCGGTACGGTTTCCTGATCCTGTGGGGGCTGGTGCTCACGGGCGCGCTCAGCTTCCTGTACCCGCTGGTGGGGGGGATCACGATGTTCTTCCTGGGGCTCGCCGGCCTGGGGCGATGAGCGGCGCGGAGGTGGCGGCACGGAGCCCGTTCGAGATCGACCTGGAGCGCTTTTCCGGGCCGCTGGACCTGCTGCTGCACCTGATCCGCAACCAGGACATCGACATCTTCGACATCCCCATCGCCACCATCACCCAGCAGTTCCTGGACGCCATCCGCACGCTGGAGCGGTGGGAGCTGGAGAGGGCGGGGGAGTTCCTGGAGATGGCGGCCACGCTGGTCCGCATCAAGGCGCAGATGCTCTTCCCGCGCCGCGGCGACGACGAGGAGGGGGACGACCCCCGCGCCGACCTGGTGCGCAGGCTGCTGGAATACGAGCACTTCCGCGAGGCCGCGCGCCTGCTGGAGCGGGCCGAGCGCGACCGCAGCCGCCTGTTCGCCCGCGGCTTCGTGGAGGCGCGCCCCGCCCCTCGCCTGGCCGACCTGCCGCTGGAGAGCGCCTGGGGCGACGTGTGGGAGGCCGCCGTGAAGATGGGCGAGCGCCTGGGCGCCCCCGAGCCCGTGCACACGGTGCGCGGGCGCGAGGTGAGGATGGAGGACAAGATGGACGAGATCGCCGCGGCCCTGCACCGCTCGCGCCGGGTGGAGTTCCGGCAGCTCGTGGCGCCGTGGGGCACGCGCATCCACGCCGTGGCCTCGCTCCTCGCATGCCTGGAGATGGCCAAGCGCTCCATGGTGCGCGTCCGCCAGGCCGGCCCCTTCGCCTCGCTCTGGATCTACCGGAGCGGCCCGCAGGAAGGGTAGGGTTGAGGGCCTGCGGGGTGGGGCGGGGGTGGATGAAGAGGCCCCGTGTTCCGAGGAGCTCGAGCAGCCTGGCGAGTGAACTCGCGGCAACAACGGCACAAAGTCCGCCTGCGCGGACTGGTTCCCGCGGCTTGGTGCCGCGAGGGGCTGAAGCCCCCCGCTGGAACGGCGGGAAGCCCGCTGAAGCGGGCTCGGCAGCCGGACCCATGCGAGCCCGCTCCAGCGGGCTTCCCGTGGTCCCAGCCGGGGGTTTCAATCCCCGGCGCCGGGTCGCCCGGCAACGCAACCCCCGGCATTGCGTCGCGCCGCGTTTCGCGTCCCGGCGATGGGTCGAGGTGCCAGCATGAGGGCGAGCCGCATCGTGGAGGCGCTCCTGTTCGCGAGCGAGGCGCCGCTGAGCGCGGCGGAGCTGGCGCGGGCGGACGAGGAGCTGGACGAGGAGCGCGTGGAGGCGGCCATCGCCGAGCTGCGCGCCGAGTACGACCGGCAGGAGCGCGCCTTCACCGTGTTCGAGGTGGGGGGCGGCTTTCAGCTCCTCACGCGTCCCGAGTACGCGCCCGTGCTGGAGCGCTTCGACTCGGTGCCCGCCGCGCACCGCCTTTCCGGGCCCGCGCTGGAGACGCTCGCCATCATCGCCTACCGCCAGCCGGTGGGGCGAGCCGAGGTGGAGGAGATCCGCGGCGTGGGCGCCGGCGGCGTGCTCAGGACGCTGCAGGAGCGCGGGCTGGTGGACGTGGTGGGGCGCGGCGAAGGATTGGGCCGCCCGCTGCTCTATGGAACAACCCCGTTTTTCCTTCAACACTTCGGGTTCCGCACCCTGGACGACCTCCCGAGGCCCGAGGAGCTCCCCGTGGTGCTGGCCCGTCGCGAACCCGGAGTCAGTACCGATGCCGAAGCCCCCCCGGGGTGAGCGTGCCCCGCAGGAGAGCGGCGAGCCCGTACGCCTGCAGGCCTACCTGGCGCGCTCCGGCGTGGCCTCCCGCCGCGCAAGCGAGGAGCTGATCGCGCAGGGACGTGTTTCCGTCAACGGCCACCCGGTCACCACGCCCGGCACCAAGGTGCGCCCGGGGCAGGACCGCGTGACGGTGGACGGCGAGGCGGTGGCGCTGGAGGAGACGACCTGGGTGGCGCTGCACAAGCCCAAGGGGTACGTCACCACGCGCCACGACAACTACGGCCGCCGCACCATTTACGACCTCCTCCCCGAGAAGTACCACTCGCTCTTCCACGTGGGCCGGCTGGACCGCGACAGCGAGGGGCTCCTGCTGCTCACCAACGACGGCGACACCTCCAACCGCCTCCTCCACCCCTCCACCGGCACCACCAAGGAGTACCTGGTGGACGTGCAGGGGAAGCTGAACAACGAGGAGATGGAGCGCCTGCTCAAGGGCGTGGAGCTGGAGGAGGGGCTGGCCAAGGCGGAGGAGGTGCAGCGGCTGCACCCGGTGGACATCGACATCTTCCGCGTGCGCGTGGTGCTGCGCGAGGGGAAGAAGCGCGAGATCCGCCGGATGATGGAGGCCGTGGGCCATCCCGTGCGCCGCCTCACCCGCCGCCGCTTCGGACCCGTGGAGCTGGGCGAGCTGCCTTCGGGGAAGTGGCGCGTGATCGCCCCCGCCGAGCTGGGCGCGCTGGACCGGGAAGCGAAGAAGCCCGCCCGCAAGCGTGCGGCGCGGCCCGAGCCCGAGACCGAAGAATAGCCTCACACAGAGGCACGGAGACACAGAGAAGAGAATGGACATCAAGGGTTCGCGCATCCTGATCCTGGGCGGCTCCGGGCTGGTGGGGCTCGCCGTGGCGCGGGAGCTCTTTCCGCACCGGCCGGCCGCGCTCGTCATCGCGGCGCTCAGCGAGGGGGAAGCGCGTGAGGGGGTGGAGGTGCTCCGCCCCGACGCGGGGGCGACGGAGCTGGTGGCGGAGTGGGGGAACCTGTTCGTTCCCGCGGCGCTCAAGGACACGCCGCGGGAGGCGCTGGTGAACGACCCCGGGGCGCGCGGTCAGGTGCTGGACGGGCTGTACGGGCCCCTCGGCGGCGAGGCGGTGCGGGCCAACGCGATGGGCGACCTGATCTTCCGCCACCGGCCGGAGATCGTGATCGACTGCGTGAACACGGCGACCGGTTTCGCGTACCAGAACGTGTTCCAGAGCGTGGCCGGGCTGCGCGAGGCGGCGCGGAGCGGCGGGGCGGACGCGGAGCGGGTGGAGCAGCACCTCCTCACCCTGTACCTCCCCAACCTGATCCACCACGTCTACGTCGCGCTCCAGGCCATGATGGAGGTGGGGACGCGCGTGTACCTCAAGGTGGGCACGGCGGGCACCGGGGGGATGGGGCTCAACATCCCATTCACCCACTCCGAGAACCGCCCCTCGCGCCAGCTCCTGGCCAAGAGCGCGGTGGCCGGCGCGCACACCCTGCTCCTCTACCTCATGGCGCGCACCCCCGGCGCCCCGGCGGTCAAGGAGATCAAGCCCACCGCGGCCATCTCGTGGAAGCGCATCGGCTCCGGCGAGGTGATGCGCGGCCGGCGCCCCATCCCCCGCGTCGACGCGGCGGGGCCGCTGGCGCTGGACGCGGCGTTCGGGGCGGAGGGGTGGAAGGAAACCGGGACGACGCTGGACGGCGTGTTCCTGGACGCGGGCGAGAACGGGCTGTTCAGCCCCGGCGAGTTCGAGGCGCTCACGGCGCTGGGGCTGATGGAGTTCATCACCCCCGAGGAGATCGCCCGCGACGTGGTGTGGGAGATCGAGGGGCGGCCCAGCGGCCACGACGTGGTGGCGGCGCTGGACGCATCCACCAGCGGTCCCACCTACCGCGCGGGCGTGCTGCGGACGGCGGCGCTGGCGCACATGGACGCGCTGGAGGAGGAGAGCGGGACGCACGCCGTGGCGTACGAGATGCTCGGCCCGCCGCGCCTCGCGAAGCTGCTCTTCGAGGGCGAGATCCTGCGCCGCCTTGCCGGCGGCAGCCTGGACTCGGCGGCGGCGCTGGACCCCGCGGACGTCGTCGAACGGGCCGCCCGCCTGATCGACGAAGACGCGGACCTGCGCACGCGCATCCTCTCCATCGGCCTCCCCATCCTGCTGGCGGACGGCGCGCGCGTGCTGCGCGGGCGCGACGTGAAGGTGGGGCTGGACGAGGGTGGCGCCGACAGCGCGGCACGGCGCGGCTGGGTGGACCTGCGCGCGGAGAACTGGGCCGTGTGGGTGCGGCGCGTGGGCGAGGTGCTGCGCCGGCTGGACGGCCCCGGCGCCGAGGGCGGCTCCCGGTGGGACATGGAGCCATGGCAGCGCGAGCGGCGCATCCGCCCGGGCGCGCTGGCCGCGTGGATCTTCCGCTTCGAGGACGAGGGCGAGCGCATCAAACGGTAGACGAACGGAAGTGCTAAGTGCTAAGTCCTGAGTGCTAAACTGCAGTGACCAGGCACCAGGCACCAGGCACCAGGCACCAGGCACCAGGCACCAGGCACTAGGCACTTAGGACTCAAAGACTCAGGACTTCGGTTTCCGACCCCCCGGAGGTGACCGTGAGCGGCAACACGACCCTGCTGGTGAACCTCGCCAAGGGGTTCGCGCTGAGCGAGTTCTACCCCCACAAGCACCCCACGCTGGTCCAGGGGATCCAGAAGCTGGACGCGGCCTTCCAGGCGCGCGCCGAGGATTCCCACATCGACGTCCATCCCACCACTCTGGCGTTCGCGGGCGAGGCGCCGGCGCGCCGCTCGCCGCACGTGGAGCGCTTCGCCGCGCGCCTGGGCGAGCACGGCGTGCGCTCGCTCGTGTTCCGGCGCGAGGTGGGGAGCGACTCCATCGGCCGCTTCCTTTCCGCGTGCGCGCTGCCGCCGCGGGTGGCCAGGGCGGCGGGGGGCTTCGCGGCGGTTCTGGAGGCGGCGGGCGCGGCCAAGCTGGCGGTGAACGGGCACTGGGTGCAGCCGGCCCCCAAGTCCGCCGCCGCGCCGGACCGCGGCGACGACGGGATCGCGCTGTGGACCGCCCACGACATGTACCAGCAGGTGCAGTTCTCGGCCCTGCGCGTGGAGAAGGAGGACACCGCCGAGCTGCGCCGCATGCTGCACGAGGGGAGCGACGGGCAGCGGCTGGAGGCGCTTCAGCGGCTGGAGTTCGTGGCGCAGTACTGCGTGCAGCGCGGCGACATGGACCGCGCCCTCACCATGCTGGACGAGCTGCGCCGCGACGCCGAGCAGCTCCGCAACCCCGTGACGCGGGGCGCCGTGATGCTGGCGATGCATCGCACGGCCACGCACGCCATCATCAACGAGCTGGTGCTGCGCCTGGGCCGCGCCCGATCCGAGGCGGAGCGCGCCGGGCACCGCTCCACCCTGCTGCACCTGGGCGCCGAGGTGGTGACGCCGCTGGTGCGCGAGCTGACCGCCGCCAGCGACCTTTCCGCCCGCCGCGCCTACCGCGACGCGCTGGTGGCGCTGGACGCCGTGGGCGTGCCGCTGCTGGAGGACATGGTGGGCGACCAGCGCTGGTTCGTGGTGCGCAACATCGTGGGCATCCTGGGCGAGATCCGCAGCGCCGACGCGCTGGTGCACTTCGCGCGCACCATCCTGCACTCCGACGCCCGCGTGCGCCGCGAGACGATCCTGGCGCTCAGCAAACACGGCGACGAGCAGGCGGTGCCCCTCCTGGTGAAGGCGCTCGCCGACCGCGAGCCCAGCCTGCGCGGCGCCGCCGCGCTGGGGCTGGGCCTCACCAAGTCCGGCGCTGCCGTGCTCCCCCTCCTCCAGCGCCTGGGCCAGGAGACGGACCTGGAGGCGACCGTCGAGATCATCCGCGCCCTGGGCCGCATCGGCGACCCGCGCGCCGGCTCCGCCCTGGCCGAGCGCGCCTCCGCCGGCGGCTTCTTCTCCCGCACCCCTGCGCAGGTGCGCGTGGAAGCCGTCCGCGCCCTCGGCGAGATCGGCGGCGACGCCTCACGCGCCCTCCTCCAGCGCCTCCTCAAGGACCGCAGCGGCGAAGTCCGGGACGCCGCCTTCAAAGCCCTCAGCCCCGAACCCGCCTGACCCACACGGCCAAGACGTGGTAGGGGCGCGATCTCTCGCCCCCGCGCCCTGTGCCCGCCCGCGCGGATCACGCACCGGCCGGTGCGCGGCCGCTGAAAACCGGTAGGAACCTCTTGCGCACGCAAGGCGCCGCTATTTACGAACGGCCCGCATTGTGACAAATTGTAGCGTCCGTCCAGATCGCGGAACGTCCTGGACTGTGCGGGTCCGAGCTTTCTCCCCCGCGAGGTGGAAAGCTGCGACGGCGCGGCCGGGGGCGCCGGGAGGCGATGACCTCCGATCCACTCATCTCTCCGCTTCTCGGTCCCGATGGCCCACCTGCTCGCTCTCCTGCCGGACGAGGTCGCACTCTCGCGACTCCAGCGCGCCCTGGAACTGGACCGCGCTTGCCACGCGGAGCACTCGGTCCTCCGCGCGGGGAGCTGGGAGCAGATGCGCCACCTCGCTGTCTACTTCGCTCCACAACTCGTGATCTTCGATCCGCACGCGTCCGGCCCCTTCGACATCGAGGAGTGCCGGCCGTTCCGCGCGGAGTTCCCGTCCATCCCCCTCCTGCCGTACGCGCGCCGGAACCACATGGACGTTCGCGACCTGCTGCGCCTGGGGGCGCTGGGGGTAGAGGACGTCGTGGTGCGCGACGAGGACGACACACCCGCGGCCTTTCACCGGCGGATCACCGCTGCGTTCACGTCGTGTGTTCCGGCCCTGGTCCTGGCCGGGATGGGGGATCTGCTGCCGCCCCGTCTGACCGCGCTGCTGCGGGATCTGGTTTCCGCCGCGAGCCAGGCCCTCCGTCCTGACGACGTGTCCAGGCTCTACCACCGGCATCCGAATACCCTTCGCGAGCACCTCAGGGCGGCTGGCCTCCCCCCGGTGAACAAGCTGATCGTATGGGCGCGGCTCTTCCACGCAGCTCACCTGTTGGAGAGCCCCGGCCGTACGGTGGAGAACGTCGCCCTGATGCTGGAGTATCCCTCGGTCGCCGCCCTGCGCAACCAGATGCACCGCTACGTGGGGCTCACTCCGCACGAAGTGCAGGCGCGCGGCGGGCTGCGCGCACTACTGGGCCATTTTCGAGAGCGGCACCGCGCCGGCCGCTGGGACGCGGACTGCTCGTTCGCGGGGCGCGCCGCCGCAAAGGAGAATGGCGCGGGAGGGTGAGGGTGTGGTGACGGAACGTGTGTGCGAAGCTCGCTTCACCGATGTATCGTTGCTCATGACGAACGGGAAGATCGCACCCCGGCCTTCGTATATATGGCGACCGTTTTCCTCGCGCCCCGTGGATCGCCGCGGCGTTCTTCGACGGCTGTACTTCCCGCGCGGGGGAGTGGCTCGCGCGCCCGCTCGATGCACGGGTGCCCCGGCGTTCCCGCCACCATCCGACCTCCGGTGCGATCATGAGGGATTCCAAGCTCGTGTCCTGGGCGATGCTGGTGGTCGCCGCCGCCCTCTTCGGATCGGTGCTGTGGGCCCGGGTCGTGTCGCCGTCCCGTACGGGGGAGTGGCGTGACAGCATCCGCGGAACGCCGGTCGGGGAGATCCCCCTCCAGGACCTGGCGGGGGCGGAGGTCCGCGTCCGCCATCCGGCGGTGTTGTACTTCTTCAACGAGGAGCAGTGCGAGTTCTGCCCACCCGCTTCGCAGCGCCTCAACCAGCACGTGGCGGCCCAGGGCACGCCCACGGTTCCCGTGTACGCCATCACCAACAACTGGCGGATGCAGGCCGGTGTGGCGCGCGGCTTCGCGCCGGGAGTGCAGGTGGCGCGTCTCACCCGTACGGTGCGCAACCTCAAGTTCGTGACGGACATCCCCCTGGTGGTCTGTACGGACGGATCGGGCGTGATCCGGAAGGCGTACGTGGGCGTTCCCGACGCCGGGGTACTGGCGGATCTTTGCACGTGGCCGGGAGCCGGCTCGGCCCGTGGAGACGGTTCCCCCGGCACTGCTTTCCAGAGCGGGAGGTAAGTATGTCTCACAGGGCCCTGCGGGTTCTCGCGCTGTCGTTCCTCACCGCCGCCGGCTCCATGGCGGTGGGCGTCCGCCCGGCGTTCGCCTGCCACCTGGCGACGGGGTGGTGTTGCGTGGAGAGCGGGAGCACCTACTACTGCTGCTACTTCAGCAACGACCAGATCGTCGAGGAGAGCTGCGGCTGAACCGATCTCGGGCGGGTTCAGGGTGGAGGCTGCCTCCGCCCTGGACCTCGCCGTTGGCACCCGGCTGCCCGGCAGCCCCCAACCGCGATGGGCACTGCGATGAAACAGACGGATCTCTCGCGCGGCGTGTTCGCCGCCATGCTGTGCGCCGCGCTCGGCGCCATCTCCCTTCCCGCCGCGGCACAGGAGCCTGGCCGGCTGCCGCCACGCCCCACCGGCGCGGACGCCGAGGCACGGCCGCACAGCCACGGCCCGGACGCGCGACTGGCGCTCCGCGAGGTGGCGATGCACCAGGCGCTGTTCCGCAAACGGGTGGGCCGGTACGCCGCGTCGCTTCGGGAGCTGGGGTACACACCCGTGGCGGGCGTGCAGGTGAGCCTCACGAGCGAGGGGCCGGGCAGCTATGCCGCGGTCGCGTCGTACCGCCGAAGCGAGTGCGCGGTCTTCAGCGGCAGCGCACGGCCGCCCCGCAGCTACGCCCGGCAGCCGCTGGCGGTGACGTGCCGCTCCTGAAGCGGGCACCGGCGGGAGGTGCCGTGCCGCCCCCCGGGGCTCCCCGCGGCGAAAGCCGGGGGCGCGCCGTGCGGCGACTCACGCGGGCCGCCGCCGTTCTGGCCGTGGTCTGGGTGCTCGCCTCCCCCGCGTGCGCGCAGGGAGGCTCCACGACGGACATCCTGCGCGGCAGGGTCACCGACGAGGAGAACCAGCCCGTCGTGAGTGCCCAGGTGGACGCGCGGGACCGGGAAACCGGGTTGCGCCGCACCACGCGCACCGGCCGTGACGGGCGGTACACGCTCGTGTTTCCCGAGGGGAGCGGCCGCTACGAGGTGCGGGTCGCCTTCCTCGGCCGGGCCCCCGCCGCCGTCAGCGTCACTCGCGAGGCGGACGAGGACGTGCTGGTGGCCGACGTTCGGCTGCGGGCGCGGGCCGTGGCCCTGGAGCCGATCGAGGTCCGGGGGCGCCGCACCGCCACCCCCGGCCGTTCGGAGGCGGGGTCCAGCGACCGGACCGTCTCCGGCGAGGTCGCGGAACGCCTGCCGCTGGCCAACGCCGATCCGGCGGCGCTCGCCACCCTGAGCCCCGGTGTGGTCGCCGTGCCCGGGGCGGACTCGCTGGGCGGCACCGGGTTCTCCGTCGCGGGCCAGCCGAGCTCGCAGAACCAGGTGACGCTCGACGGCGCCTCGTTCGCTTCGCTGCTCAGCGGCGCCGGGCTGGGCGGATCCGGCCGCGGCGTGCCGCAGGAGGGGGTGCGGGGCACGCGCGTGGTCACCAGCACGTACGACGTGGCGCGCGGCCAGTTCACGGGCGGGCAGGTGGAGATCACCACGCGCTCGGGGACCAACGACGTGCGCGGCTCCGCGGCGTACCGGCTGCGCGACCACCGCCTGGAAGGCTCCACCCACCGCGGCGCCTGGGCGGACGGGGCCACGCAGCAGGGGCTGAGCGCCGGCGTGGGCGGGCCGCTCGTGCGCGACCGCCTCTTCTACTTCCTCAGCTTCTCCGGCCAGCGCGGCGCGGAGGATCACTACGCACTGGTGCCACGCACCCGTGCGGGGCTCATCGGCGTAGGCGCCAATCCGGACTCGGTGGCGCGCTTCCTCCAGATCGCGCAGCATCGCTACGGCTTTCCCGCCGACGGGCAGGGGGGCGCGTACGGGCAGACGAGCGGCTCGGGGAGCCTGCTGGCGCGGGTCGACTACCTGACGGGCGGCCATACGGTGACCCTGCGCGGGTTCGCGCACGGGTCCACGCAGGACAGCATCCTGATCGAGGCGCTGGACGCGCGGCAGCACGGCGGGGAGCTCAGCGGGCGCGGCTGGGCCGGCGTGGGCACGGTCACGTCCCGGTTCGGAGAGCGGTGGGTGAACGAGCTGCGGGTGGCGGCGCACGACGACCGGCGCACCTTCTCCTCCTTCGCCGCCCTCCCGGAGGCGCGCGTGCGGGTGGCGACGGCGGGCGCCGAAGGTGCGCAGCAGATCGCCACCTTCGCCATCGGCGCGGACCCGTTCCTCCCGCGCAGCGCGCGCGAGCGTACGCTGGAGGTGGCGGACGAGCTCTCGTGGCTGTGGGGAGACGCGCACCGGGTGAAGCTCGGCGTGCTCCTGAACCGTTTCGAGGGATCGCAGCAGACGGCGGGCAACCGCTTCGGGTCCTTCAGCTTCAACTCACTCGCCGAGTTCGAGGCGGGGCGCCCGGCCTCGTACACCCGCTCCACCTCGGCGGGGCCGGCGCGGGGGGGCGGATGGGGCGCGGCGCTGTACCTGGGCGACGCGTGGCGGCCGGCGCCCCGCTTCCAGCTCACCTACGGCGTGCGGCTGGAGGGCTCGCGCTTCGATGCGGGTCCCACGCGCGACGCCCGGGCGGATTCGGCATTCGGGCTGCGGACCGATCTTCTACCCTCCGAGCTGCGCCTGAGCCCGCGCGTGGGCTTCTCCTGGCGCCTCAACCAGCCGGGGAAGCCGCTCCGGATGCTGCGCGGCGGGTTCGGCGAGTTCCGGGGCCGGATTCCGGCCGGGCTGTACCTGGACGCGGTGGACGCCGACCGCGCGGGCGGGCAGCGGCTCCTCGTGTGCGCCGGCGAGGGCGCCGTCCCCGAGCCGGATTTCGGGCGCTTCGCCGCGGACCCGGCGAGCATCCCCGGCTCGTGCCGCGGTGAGGGCGCCGGGCTGGGCGGCCGTCCCAGCGTGGTTGGCTTCGGCCCCGGCTTTGGCGCGCCGCGGTCGTGGCGGGCCTCGCTGGCGTACCAGGCGGGGATCTGGCGGCTGCTCGGCGGGTCGGTGGAGGCGAGCTACGCGCGGGGGGTGGATCTGTATCGCGTGCAGGACCTGAACCTTCGCTCCACACCGGTGCTGGCGCTGGCCCAGGAAGGCGGGCGGCCCGTCTTCGCGGACCCCTCCGCCATCGACCCGGCCACCGGCGCGGTGGGGCTGGGCGCCTCGCGCGCCGACCCGGCATTCGCGCACGCGTTCCGCCTCCTCTCCGACGCACGGTCGCACACGGGGCAGCTCACGGGCAGCGTACACGGGGTCGTCCCCTCCGCGCGGCTCTCGTTCCAGATGTCGTACACATTGTCGCACTCCCGCTCGCAGTCGTCGTTCGCCTTCGGCGGGGCGCGGCAGGGCTTCGCTTCCGTCCCCACGGCCGGCGATCCCAACCGCCTCGTGTGGGCCCCGAGCGACCTGGACCGCCGCCATTCGTTCGTCGCCGTGGCCGGGCTGCCGGCGGGCCGCTCGTTCGAGCTGGCGCTGATCGGCCGGGCCACGTCGGGAGCCCCGTACACCCCGCGCGTGGCCGGCGACATCAACGGCGACGGGGCGGGCAACGACATCGCCTTCGTCTTCGACCCAGGCCGTGCCGCGGACCCGGCGGTCGCGGCGGGGATGCGGCGCCTGCTGGCCGGGTCGTCGGGGAGCGCGCGGGAGTGCCTGCGCGGCCAGCTCGGACGGGTGGCGGCCCGCAACAGCTGCCGGGGCGGGTGGAGCCGTTCGGTGGACCTCCGCAGTGCCTGGTATCCCGGCGTGGGCGGGCAGCGCGCTTCGGTGAGCGCCGAGCTCTTCAACCTGGCCGCGGGGCTGGACGTGCTCCTGCACGGGGGCGACGATCTCCGCGGCTGGGGGCAGGGCGGGGCCCGCACCAACCCCGTGCTCCTGTACCCGCGCGGCTTCGACGCGAACTCGAGGGCGTACCGGTACGCGGTCAACGAGGCGTTCGGGCAGAACCGGTCGCAGCGCACCACGGAGGGCTCGCCCTTCGCGGTCCAACTGGCGGTGCGGGTCACACTCGGTGCGCGGCCCAAGCAGGGCCCGCTCGGCGGCTACGGCGACCTCGGCGCACCGGGAATCGCCGCGGGCGCGCTGACGCGCCTCACCAGCACGGCGAGCCAGGCCGGCACGGGCGCGGACGTGATGGTGGACGACGCGGACGAGCCAGGCCACGGGCCAAGCCCGGTGGTCCTGATCCGGCGCGTGCTCCCCGACCCGCTTCCCGAGGTCGTGGCGCTCCGCGACTCACTTGGGCTGACCCCCGTGCAGGCCGCGCGCGTGGAGGCCATCCGCGACACGCTCGCGGCGCGGAACGACCCGATCCGGGACGAGGTCACGCGGATCTTCGTCGCGGCGTGGAAGGGAGAGGGCTCCGCGGTTGCGCCCACGGAGCTGTTCAACGTGATCGGCCCCCGCGTCAACGAGGGGCGCCGCAACATCCAACAGTCGCTGGACGCGTTGCGAGCGGTGCTCACCCCGGAGCAGTGGGCGCGGCTCCCGGCCACCGTGCGCGAGGCGGTGTCCACCGGCGACTTCCGCTGGGGCCGGCTGCCAGGCCCGCGGTGACGAACCGCCGGGACTCACGCGGAGACACAGAGGCACGGAGAAAACGGCCCGGCACGAGATTTCCTCGTGCCGGGCCGTATGCATTCTCCTGATGCCCCTCGTGACGCCCAGCGGATGAGCACCCCTTCGCCGTACGCGCCCGCGGAAATCCCGCGCGCCGAGTTCCTGGACCGCATCGTGGCCGAGGTCCACCGCCGCGTGGTGGGCCAGCAGTACATGATCGAGCGGCTCCTGATCGGCCTGCTCACGGGCGGGCACGTCCTGTTCGAGGGGCTTCCGGGCCTCGCCAAGACGCTGGCCGTGCGCACGCTGGCGGAGACGATGCACGCCTCCTTCCAGCGCATCCAGTTCACCCCCGACCTGCTCCCCGCCGACGTGGTGGGGACGACGATCTACAACGCGCGCACCGGCGAGTTCGTCCCGCACAAGGGCCCAATCTTCGCCAACATCGTGCTGGCGGACGAGGTGAACCGCGCGCCGGCCAAGGTGCAGGCCGCGCTGCTGGAGGCCATGCAGGAGCGCCAGGTGACCATCGGCGGCGAGACGCACCCGCTGCCGCAGCCCTTCCTGGTGCTCGCCACGCAGAACCCCATCGAGCAGACGGGCACCTACCCTCTCCCCGAAGCGCAGGTAGACCGCTTCATGCTCAAGGTGCGCGTGGGCTACCCCACGCGCGACGAGGAGCGCGAGGTGCTGCGCCGCGGCTCCGCCCTGGCCGACGAGCCGGTGCAGCGCGTGGCGGGGCCCGAAGACATCCTCGCCGCCCGCAAGGTGGTCTCCGGGCTGTACCTGGACGAGAAGATCGCGGACTACATCCTGGACCTGGTGATCGCCACGCGCGACCCCCGCGCCCACGGCGTCGCCGAGCTGCAGCCGCTGATCGAGTTCGGGGCCTCGCCGCGGGCCACGCTGGCGCTGGCCGCCTGCGCGCGTGCCCACGCCTACCTGCGCGGCCGCAACTTCGTGGTGCCGGACGACGTGAAGGCGATCGGAGCGGACGTGCTGCGCCACCGCGTGGTGCTGACGTACGAGGCGGAGGCGGAAGAGGTGACCTCCGAAGACGTGGTGCGCCGCATCTTCGAAGTGGTGCGCGTACCCTGATGAAGCTGCTGGACCGCCTCCTGGGGCGCGCCGCCGCCCCGCCGCCCCCCGCCACTCCGCCGCTGCAGGAAATCCTGCGCCAGGTGCGGCGGGTGGAGCTGCGCACGCGAGGGCTGGTGACCTCGCGCTTCAGCGGCGAGTACCACTCGGTGTTCAAGGGGCAGGGGATCGAGTTCGTGGAGGTGCGCGAGTACCTCCCCGGCGACGACGTGCGCACCATCGACTGGAACGTGTCCGCCCGCACCGGCGGCGTGTTCGTGAAGAAGTACGTGGAGGAGCGGGAGCTGACGGTGCTCCTGGCCGTGGACCTGTCCGGCTCGCAGCGCTGGGGGACGCGGGCGCGCTTCAAGAGCGAGATGGTGGTGGAGGCCGCCGCCACGCTGGCCATGTCCGCCGTGCGCAACAACGACCGGGTGGGGCTCCTCGTGTTCACGGACCGCGTGGAGCTGTTCGTGCCGCCGCGCAAAGGCCGCCGCCACGTCCTCCGCATCCTGCGCGACCTCCTGGCCTTCCGCCCCGCCGGGCGGGGGACGGACATTGCGGCGTCGCTGGGCTACGCGTCGCGCCTCCTCCGCTCGCGCTCCATCGTCTTCGTCGTCTCCGACTTCGTGGTAGGCCCCGCGCTGGCCGATGTGGAGCGCGCCTTCACCGCCGCCGCCGCGCGCCACGACGTGATCCCCGTCGTGCTCACCGATCCCGCCGACGCCGAGCTGCCCGATGCGGGGATCGTGCGCATCCGCGACCCGGAGAGCGGCGCGGACACGTGGGTGGACACCAGCTCGGAGGAGATCCGCGAGCGCTACACGGCCGCCGTGGCCGAGGAGCGCGCCGCGCTGCGCCGCATCTTCCGCAGATTGGGGATCGAGGAGATCGAGCTGGCCACGGACCAGCCGACCTCGAACGCCGTCCTCTCCTTCTTCCGGCGGCGCGAGCGGAGGCTGCGGCAATGAAGCGCGCTCTGCTCGCGCTCCTGCTGGCCGTCGGCGCGCAGGCGCAGACACGCGCCGGCGTGTCCCCGCGCGAGGTGACGGTCGGGGACCGCGTCACTTCGGTCGTGGAGGTGCAGATTGGGGCGGGCGAGCGGCTGGAAGTGAGCTTCCCCTGGTCCGATACGGCGCGCGTGTGGTCCATCCGCCCCGTGCGCATCGAAGCGGGCGCCGGCACCGCGCGCGCCACGGCCACCCTGGTGGCGTGGAGCCCCGGCCCGGCGGGCGGGGTTTCCGCGAGGGCGCGCATCGTGGGCGCGGGCGGAACCGGGCGCGCCCTGACGCTGCGCTTCCCCATTCCCACCGTCCGTTCCGTGCTCCCCGCGGACACCTCCAGGCACAAGCCGAAGCCGCCCAAGGACGTGGTCGGGCCGGATCGGGAGATCGACTGGCGCATGGTGGCGCTGGGGGCGCTCGCCGCGGTCTGGCTCCTGGTGCTCCTGGCCTGGCTGCGCCGCCGGAGGAACCGCCCGCGCCCGGAGCCCATCGTGGCGCCGCCGGACGCGCGGGTGCAGGCGCTGGAGGCGCTGGAGGCCGCCCGCGCGCGGGGAGCCACCGACGGGCGCGCCTTCTACACGCTGGTGAGTGAGGCGCTGCGCGGGTTCGCGCACGCCGTCCGCCCGCGCTGGAGCCCGGACCTGACCACCACCGAGCTGGAGCGGCGGATGGAAAAGGACGGCGTGGCCGCGCGCGACCTGGGCCCGCTGCGCTCCGTGCTGCACACGGCCGACCTGGCGAAATTCGGGCGCTACCCCATCCCCGCGGACACGGCACTGCGCGACTGGGACGAGGCGCGGCGCTGGGTGGAGAGCTTTGGCCGCGAGGAGGAAGCGCGGGAGGAGGCGGCGCCGTGAGCTTCGGCTTCGAGCACCCGTGGGCATTCGGCCTCCTCGCGCTCCTCCCGCTCTGGATGTGGCTGCTTCGGCGCCGCAGGGTGCGTCCGGCGGTCTCCTTCGCGCGCGCCGGGGTGCTGGCCGGGCTCGCGCCGAGGCGCACGCGGGTGTGGGCGTGGCTCCCGGGCGTCCTGCGCTCGCTCGCCTTCGTCCTGCTGGTGGCCGCCCTGGCCGGCCCGCGCTCCGGCCGGCGCGTAATCGAGAGCGAGTCCGAGGGGATCGGGATCGTGGTGGCGATGGACGTGTCGTCGTCCATGCTGGCCGAAGACTTCCGCCCCGTGAACCGGCTGGGGGCGGCCAAGCGCACCCTGGCGAGCTTCGTCCAGACGCGCGGCAGCGACCGCATCGGCCTGGTGACCTTCGCCGGCGAGGCGCTGACCATGGTGCCGCTGACCACCGACCACTCCATGCTCCTCACCGTGCTCGAGGGGATGCAGGTGGGGCAGCTGGAAGACGGGACGGCGATCGGCCTGGGACTGGCCGCCGCGGCCAACCGCCTGCGCCGCATCTCCGGCTCGCGCGTGGTGATCCTGCTGAGCGACGGCGAGAACAACCGCGGCAGCGTGAACCCGCGCGACGCGGCCCGCGCCGCCGCCACGTACGGCATCCGCGTCTTCACCGTGGGCGTGGGCTCCAAGACGCGGGCCCGCATCCCCATCGCGCGCACCCCGGCGGGGCTCCGCTACGGCTACCTGCCGGTAAGCATAGACGAGCCGCTCCTGCGCGACATCGCGGGCCTCACCGGCGGCCGCTACTTCCGCGCCACGGACACGCGGGCGCTGCAGCGCATCTACGAGGAGATCGACCGGCTGGTGAAGAGTCCCGTGCGCGTGCGCCGGACGGTGGAGTACCGCGAGTGGTACCTGCCGTTCCTGCTCGCGGGCGCCGCGCTCTTCCTGCTGGAAGTGCTCTTCCGCGCAACGCGATGGGGGAGGGTGCCGTGAACCTGGACGTCTCCCTGGCGCACCCGGCGCTGCGACACCTGATCGCGCTCTTCCCGGTGCTCGCGTTGATCGCGGCGCTGCTGTGGATGCGCCGCCGCCGCCAGGCCGTGGCCGCGCTGGGCGACCCGGCGCTGGTGCACCGCCTGGCGCCCACGCTCAGCCGTCTGCCGCGCAGGCGGGTAGCCCTGCTGACGCTGGCGGCGCTGCTGCTGGGGGTCGCCGCCGCGGGGCCCACCTGGGGGCGCGAGCCCGTCGCCGCCCCGCGCGCGGCGGACCTGGTGCTCGTGCTGGACGCATCCAACTCCATGCTGGTGGAGGACGTGCGGCCCAACCGCCTGGAGCTGGAGCGCAAGCTGGCGCGCGAGTTCCTGCGGCGGGTGGAGGGGTCGCGCGTAGCCATCGTGGTGTTCGCGGGGGCGGGGTACGTGGTGGCGCCGCTCACCCGCGACTACGACGCGCTGGACGCGTACCTGGAGGCGCTGTCGCCGGAGATGGTGCCGCAGGGCGGCTCGTCGCTCTCCAATGCGGTGCGGCAGGGCGGGGCGCTGCTCTTCGGCGCGCCCGGCGAGCGTCCGCGCGGCGCGCTGGTGGTCATGACGGACGGCGACGCGCTGGAGGAAACGCGCGACATCGAGTTGGCGGCGACGCTGCTGGCCCGCGCCGGGGTCCCGCTGCACATCGTGGGGATCGGTACGCGCGCCGGCGGCCCCGTGCCCGACGTGGACCCGCAGACGGGCCGCCGCGTGGGGTTCAAGCGCGACCTGGACGGCTCCATCGCGCGCTCCGCCCTGGGCGAGCCGCTCCTGCAGAGCATGGCGGAGGTCACGCGCGGCAGCTACCGCCCCATCGGCGCGGGCTCCGCGCAGGAGCTGGCGGGCGCCGTGAACACCATCCGCCCCGGCGGCCCAGACTGGACGCAGGTGCGCCCCGGCAACCGCTACGAGTGGTTCCTGGGCGCCGCGCTCGTGCTCCTGGCGCTGGATTCCGTGCTGGAAGCCGGGATTCTCCGGCGGAGGAAGGAGGAGGTATGGGGCTGAGTCCGGGGCGGTGGCCCTCACCCCCCGACCCCCTCCCCCAAACTGCTGGGGGAGGGGGCGATTCCCACGGTTTCGCGCGCGGAGGCGGGGCCTGGCCCGGACGCAAACGTGGGGGCGCGATGCAACGCGCCCGCGCTTTCGGCGCGCTCACGCGGCGGATCGTCGGGCTCGTCTGCCTCGCGCTGCTCGCGGCCTGCAAGGAGACGCCGCACGCGCAGTACCGGCGCGGCGAGGTGCGGCCGGCGGCCGAGGCTTACGCGCGGGCGGTGCAGGACGGCGACACGTCGGCGGTCGCGCGGTACAACCTGGGGACGGCGCTGCTTAGGCTGCGGACCTTCGACGAGGCGCGGCCCATCCTGGAGGGGGCGGCGGCGGTGCCGGGGGCGCCGCGGCCGCTACGCGAGCGGGCGCACTACAACACGGGGAACACGGAGCTGGAGCCCGCGCTGGCCGACACGTCGAAAAGCGACGAGCGGAGGGCGCGCCTGCGCCGCGCGGTCGCGCAGTACCAGCGCGCGCTGCTCATCGACCCGGCGGACCAGGACGCCAAGTGGAACCTCGAACTGGCGCTGCGCCAGCTCGTGGAGCCGCCCGCGGGGGGCGGGGGCGGGGGCGGCGGGCAGGATTCCGGCGGCGGCGGAGAGGACGACGGGCCGCCCGACCCTCAGCCCGCGCCCGGCCCGCCGCAGACCACGCGCTCCAGCGCCGGCACCGGCGATCCCGACCTCACGCCATCGGCCGCCGAGCGCATCCTGTCCCAGGCCGAGCGCGACGAGCGCGAGCTTCAGCGCCGCAAGCTGCGCCAGGCACCGCCGGGGGAGCGGGCGGAGCGGGACTGGTAAAAAACGGTTCTCACACAGAGACACAGAGGCACAGAGAAAAACCAATCTCTGTGCCTCTGTGTCTCTGTGTGAGGCCTATTCTTTCCACTCCTCCGCGCGCCGGTGCGGGCCCACCATGTCGCGGCCTTCCAGCTCGTCGATCATGGCGGCGAAGCCGGGGTGGACGAGGGGGTAGGAGACGCGGTAGGCGCGGCGGTAGACGTCGTAGATGATCTGGCGGACCAGGCGGGCGGGAAGCTCGGCGCGCGCGTCGCCCACGGGCTGGCGGTAGAGGATGTACTCCCTGTCGCCGGAGCCGGGCGACATCCCCGGGTGGTAGTAGGTGAGATCGAAGGGGATGGCGTTGCGCTCGCGGACAAGCCTCCGCAGCCAGGCGCTCTCCGCCTCGATCTCGCCGACGACCCAGGCCAGCTCGTCGCGGCCGTTGCGGCGCGCGTCGGAGCGGAAGGCGGCGGTCAGCTCGCGGCGCAGGGTGCGGGCGAGCTCGCGCGCGCGGTGCTCGGGCCGCACGGCCAGGTACAGCACGAACCCCGCGTTGACGGCCATCAGGTACACGCCGATCACGGTGCCCATGGGCCGGCCGTTCTCGTCGAGCGCGGCGATCAGGTGGAAGCCGTCGCCCTCCAGCAGCTCCATCCGCGACTCGGCGATCTCGGAAAGGAGGGCGCGGGTGGACTGGCGGTCCTCCGGCGCGAACATCTCCTGCACCAGCCGCAGCGCCTCCGCGGCGAGCGGGTCGCGTTCGTCGCGGAGCTCCACGATGTTCAGCACGTCCTCAGAGGTCGCCATCGCCGCCTCCCAGGCCCAGGCGGAAGAGCGTGGAGGCGTTCTTCCAGAGGAGGTTCTCGGCCTCTTCGCCGCTCAGCTCCAGCTTCTCCACGAAGCGGAGGTAGCTCGCCATGTCGCTGATCGGCCAGTCGGTGCCGTACAGCAGGCCGCCCGTGCCGTTTGCGTACGCGATCACGTCGCGCATCTTGGCGATCATCAGCCGCTCGAAGCGCTCCTCGAAGGTGCCCAGCGTGAAGCCGGAGATGTCGCCCGACACGTTCTCGTTCTTGTAGATGACCTCCGCCGCGTCCATCAGCCAGGGGTTCCCCATGTGGCAGATGACGAAGTGAACGTCGCGGAAGTCCACCGCCGCCTCGTCGATGGTGAGCGGGTGCGTGTACTTCAGCTTCCCCAGCCGGTCGTACGTGTCGCCCGTGTGGATCATCACCGGCACCCCGAACTCGGCCGCCAGCCCGTACACGCCGCGAAGCTGCGGGTCGTACACGTAGAAGGCCTGGTAGCCCGGGTACAGCTTGAGAGCGCGCACGCGCCCCGTCTCCAGCAGCGCGCGCAGCTCGGCCAGCGTCTCGGTGGAAAGGGCGTAGAAGCTGATCCCCGCGGCCACGCCGATGCGGGCGTCGTCGTGCACCAGGCGCACGATCTCCGCGGTGCTGGGGCGGTCCTCGTTGACCTTGTAGCTGGAGAGGACGAGGGAATAGTCGATCCCGTTGGCATCCATCTCCGCCCGCAGCTGCGCGTAGCGCTCGTGCAGGGAAGGGGGCTGCTCGGGGAGATAGCGGTTCAGGTGCGTGTGGCAGTCGACGATCAACGGCGGCCCGGGGGGTTCAGGTTTGAGGGCCTCGCGAGTTGCACGACGCATACCCGCCGAAAGCACGAAGGCACGGAGACGACTTCTTCTCCGTGCCTCCGTGTCTCTGTGTGAGCCCCGCCGTTTACGCGGCCCGCAGCCACCGCCCCACGTCGGCCAGCGACGCCTTCTTGCCGGTGCTCAGGATGCCGAAGCGGTAGATCTTCCCCGCGACCCACACCACCACCGCGATGGTGAGCGCCAGCAGGACCAGCGAGGTGACGACCTGCGCCGCCGGGATCTCCGTGCTCCCCAGCCGCATCGCGTTGGCCACGGGGGCGGTGAAGGGCACGATCCCCAGCACGGTGGCGGTGGTGCCCAGCGGGTCGCCGACGACCTTGGGGAAGAAGAGGATCGGCAGCATCATGGGGACCATGGCGAAGCTCTGGAACTGCTGCCCCTCCTGGTCCGTCGTCACCGCCGCGCCGATGGCCGCGAAGATGGCGGCGTAGAGGAAGAAGCCCAGGACGAAGAAGCCCAGCAGCGTCGCCGCCGCCGCGGGCGTCAGCTTCAGCCCCGCCATGATGCTCGCCGCGCCGCCGGTCTGCAGGCGCTGCCCCGCCACCGTGAGCCCCACGGCGATCAGCACGCCCCAGATCGCCACCTGCAGCAGCGCCACCAGCCCCACGCCCAGGATCTTGCCCATCATCAGGTGGCTCGCCTTCATCGAGCTGACCAGCACCTCCACGATGCGGTTCGTCTTCTCCTCCAGCACGCTCCTCATCACGTTGACGCCGTACAGGAACACCATCAGCCACATCAGCATCGCCATGCCGTACGCCGCCATGAAGGTGACCAGGGCGCTGCCGCCCTCCTCGCCCGTGGCCGTGACGCGCGCCGTGCTCACCTCCACGGGGCGCAGCAGCGCGCGGACGTCGGTCGCCTGCAGCCCGGCGGCGCGGAGCCTCGTCTCCTGTACGGCCTGCGTGGCCGCGCGGCGCATGTCCGTCATCACCCCCAGGTTGGAGACGTTGCGCGCCCGGTACGACACCTTGCTCGTCGCCACCACGTCCGCCGGCAGGTGGAGGTAGCCGTCGATCTCCTTGCTCGTGATGCGCTCGCGCAGGCTGGCCTGCATCCCGGCCAGGGGCTGCCGCACCACCTCCAGCTTGTAGCTGCGCCCTTCGCGCGGCGTCGAGAGCCCGGCCACGACCATCTGCGCCATCCCCGCCGGCGCCTCGTCCACCACCACCACGCGCCGCACCGTTTCCTCGTCGCCCATCAGGTGCGGGACGACGTTGAGGCCGATGATGAAGAGGGGGAAGAGAAAGGTGGCGAGGAGGAAGCTGCGGGTCCGCACCCGCTCCATGAACTCGCGCTTGAGTACGATCCACACCTCAGACATGGGCCAGCTCCTGGCGGCGGGTCTGCGCGGCGCCGGCCACGCGGGTCACGAAGATGTCGTGCAGGGAAGGCTGCTCGCGCTCGAAGCGCGTCAGCGGCGCGTCCAGCCCGTTGAGGGCGGTGACCAGGGCGCGCGTGTCGGCGCCCTCCGGCAGCTCCAGGCGCCACTCGTCGCCCTCGCGCGTGGCCGCGCCGAAGCGGGCCATGAACGCCTCCACGTCCGGCGACTCCGCGTCGAACTGCACACGGTAGGCGTTGCCGATGTTCTCGCGGCGCACGTCGCGCAGCCGCCCGTCCAGCACCTTGCGGCCCTGGGCGATGATGCAGACGTGCTCGCAGAGCTGCTCCGCCTGGTCCATGTTGTGGGTGCTGAAGATGACCGTCTTGCCGTCCTTCCGGTGCTGGAGGATGGTGTCGCGCAGCACCTCCTGGTTCACCGGGTCCAGGCCGGACTGGGGCTCGTCCAGGATCAGCAGCTCGGGCTTGTGGATGACGGTGGCGATGAACTGCACCTTCTGCTGCATCCCCTTGGAGAGCGTCTCCACCTTTGCCCCGCGCCAGTCGCCCAGCCCCATCCGCTCCAGCCAGCCGTCCGCCTCGCGCCGGGCAGTCTTCGCGTCCACGCCCTTGATCTGGGCGAAGAAGACGATCACCTCCAGCACGCTCATCTTCTTGTACAGGCCCCGCTCTTCGGGAAGGAAGCCGATGCGGCGCAGCACGGAGCGGTCCTTTTCCGGGTCCGCGCCCAGCAGGGTGATGCGCCCCGCGTCGCGGATGATGATGTTCATCACCATGCGCAGCGTGGTGGACTTTCCGGCGCCGTTGGGCCCCAGGATTCCGTAGATGGTACCCGGCGGCACCGCCAGGCTCAGATCGTCGACCGCGACGTGGCCGGAGTAGCGCTTGGACACGCCCTCCAGCAGGAGTGTGTGGCTCATGCGACTGCGAACCTGGGGTGAGAGAGAGGTGGTTGGGTCGTGCGGCGGGGTGTACGGTCCGGCGGGGCCCGCGGTTTCGGGGGCCCTCACCCGGCAGCTTACAGCTGCCACCCTCTCCCACGAACAGCGTGGGAGAGGGGACTTGCTTCAGGTGCGGCGAGCAAGGTGGAGAGTGCCTGCGTGTCTCTGCGCGCGACCGCCGTTTGAACGACGAGTGCTTGACGCCCCCAGCTGCAAACCCACGCGAAGTAGTCCCCTCTCCCAGGGCAGTTGCTGGGAGAGGGTGGCAGCTGTAAGCTGCCGGGTGAGGGCGCTGTTCATACCCGAAGCTCCGGCGCGCTTCCGCCCAGGGCGTCGGGGTAGCGGGCCAGGGCGGGGGCGACCCACTCGGCGAGGAACTCGTCCACCTGCTCGGGGGCGCGGCCCACGTACAGCTCGGGGCGCAGGTCCTCTTCCAGCTCGGCGCGGGTGACGCCGAACGCGTCGTCGGCGGCGATGCGGTCCATCAGGTCGTTGGAGAGCCCCTCGGCCTTGATGCGGTGGCCCGCGGCGACGGAGTGGCGGCGGACGCGCTCGTGCAGCTCCTGGCGGTCGCCGCCGCGGCGGGCGGCGCGCATCATCAGGTTTTCCGTGGCCATGAAGGGGAGCTCCTCCATGAGGCGGCGGCGGATCATCTCCGGGTGCACCACCATCCCGCTCGCCACGTTGTGCATCAGCAGCAGCACCGAGTCCGTGCCCAGGTACGCCTCGGGCACCGCGATGCGCTTGTTGGCCGAGTCGTCCAGCGTGCGCTCGAACCACTGCGACGCGGCCGTGAAGGCCGGGTCCAGCGAAAGGACGATGACGTGGCGGGCCAGCGCGTTGATGCGCTCGCTGCGCATGGGGTTGCGCTTGTAGGGCATGGCCGACGAGCCGATCTGGTGCTCCTCGAAAGGCTCCTCCACCTCCTTGAGGTGCCCCAGCAGGCGCATGTCGTTGGCGAACTTGGACGCGCTCTCCGCGATCCCCGCCAGGGTGGCCAGGCACGCCGCGTCCGTCTTGCGCGTGTACGTCTGCCCGGTGACGCCGTACACCTGGTCGAAGCCCATCTTCCGCGCCACCAGGCGGTTGAGGCGCTCCACCCGCTCGCCGTCGCCCTCGAACAGGTCCATGAACGACGCCTGCGTCCCCGTGGTGCCGCGCACCCCGCGGAAGCGCAGGGTGGCCAGGCGGAACTCCACCTCCTCCAGGTCCAGCAGCAGGTCCTGCATCCACAGCGTGGCGCGCTTGCCGACCGTGGTGGGCTGCGCGGGCTGGAAGTGGGTGAAGCCCAGCGTGGCCAGCGAGCGGTGCTCGCGCGCGAACTCCGCCAGCGCGGCCACGGTGGCCACCAGCCGCGTCCGCACCAGCCGCAGCGCTTCGCGGTGCTGGATCAGGTCCGTGTTGTCGCCCACGAACGCGCTGGTGGCGCCCAGGTGGATGATGGCGCGCGCGGCCGGCGCCTGCTCGCCCAGGTGGTGCACGTGCGCCATCACGTCGTGGCGCAGCTCGCGCTCCAGCTCGGCGGCGCGCTTGGTGTCCACGTCGTCCAGGTGGGCCCGCAGCTCCGCGATGGCCTCGTCGGGGATGGGGAGGCCCAGCTCCTTCTCGGCCTCGGCCAGCGCCAGCCACAGCCGCCGCCAGCTCCCGAACTTGAACTGGTCGCTGAAGATGCGCCCCATCTCGGCCGAGGCGTAGCGCTCGGTGAGCGGGTTGGAATAGCGGTCGGATGCCATGGGTCAGGACCGGACCAGGCGGGGGCCGCGCGGCATTCGCTCCGCCCCCGCGTTGGGTGGATAGGTGACCGCGGAGAGGAAGAGCCCTTCCGGCGGCGCGGGGGGCGAGGTCTCCAGCCCCTCCCGCTGCTCCAGGAGCGCGGCCACGTCGCCCTCGGGGCGCTCGGCCAGGCCGACGTCCACCAGCGTCCCCACCAGGTAGCGCACCATGTGGTGGAGGAAGCGGTTGGCGGTGACGTGGAACTTGAGGCCCACGCCCTCCCAGGGCTCCCAGCGCGCCTCGCTCACGGTGCAGCGGTCGCCGCGCTCCTCCTGCCCCGCCTTGGCGAAGCGCAGGAACGAGTGGTCGCCCACGACGGCGGCGGCCGCCCGCTCCATGGCCCCCAGGTCCACCGGGCGCGCCAGCGCCCAGCACCAGGGGGAGCGGAAGGGGGAGTCGGCCTCGGGCGAGAGCCCCACGCGGTACACGTAGGACCGCGCCACGGCGTCGTAGCGCGGGTGGAAGCCAGGGAGGGCGGAGGCGGCCTCGGCCACCCACACGTCGCCGGGGAGGAGGGCGTTGAGGGCGCGGCGGAGGGCGTGCGGCGTCCACTTGCGGGGGACGTCGCAGGCGGCGACCTGCCCGGTGGCGTGCACCCCCCGGTCGGTGCGGCCGGAGCCGATCACCTGCGCCGGCCCGTTCACCAGGCGCGACAGCACGCGCTCCACCTCGCCCTGCACCGTGCGCTGCCCCGGCTGCACCTGCCAGCCGTGGAATTCGCGCCCGTCGTAGTGGAGGGTCAGGCGGATGCGGTGGAAGTCGGGGGTGTTCACGGGCCGAAAGGTACCCGCGCGCCCCCGCCTGTCAACCCGGACTCCGCTCGGCGGCCCACCCGCGCTCGAACGCCGCGACCAGCTCCCGCGCCTCCCCCTCGCGCCCGGCCGGAACGGGGATGCGAGTGCGTGTCGTAGCACACGCCCTCGCAGCGATAGGTCTCGTTCCGCAGCACGTGGTACTGGCCGTCGAGGAGGATGGCGCTGGGGCTGATGATCGCCTCGCCCGAGCCCGACCGGTTCGCCTGGTTGGACGAGCGCGCGAGCCGCAGCCCGCCCGCCACGAGCATCCCGCCGACCATGAGGCTCGCCGTAATCATGGCCTCGCCCTCCTCCCCCGTCGTGCGCGGATACGCGGAAGCCCCTCCCCCCGACGTGCTCCCCCCACGCCCCGCCACAAGCTTCATCTTCTCTCTGTGTCTCTGTGCCTCTGTGTGACCCCCCGCTGTTCCGGTCTCGATTGACACCGACCGGCGCCTTCGGCATCATTCGGCATACCTTCTCCCGCTTTCCCCGCCTCCGCCGATGCAACTCTCCATCCGGCTCCACGACGCCGTGGACCCCGAGACCGTCCTCGGCCGAGTGCTCCCCGTGATCGCGGGGGCCAAGGGCGAGCGCCGCGTGGCGTACGCGCGCTACGCCCCGGAGACCCGGGTGCTCAACCGCCGCTGGAGCACCACGGAGGCGGGCACGGTGGAGAGCGCGGCCGTGGAGGTGGAGCCGGAGCGCCTCCACGCCCTGCTGGCCGACGACGCCATGGGCGACCGCCCCATGCGCCCCGTGGACGGCGCGCCCACCTGGGTGCTCAGCGACCTGCTGCCGGGGCTGGACCCGGAGCGCTTCTGGGTGCGCGTCCGCGCCATCGCGCACGACGGGCAGTGGCTGGGGGTGCTGGTGGTGGCGGAGCCGCGCCGCTGGATGCTGGCGCGCCGCGCCGAAGAGCCGGTGGACGCGGGGGGCGACCTGCTGGAGCTGTGCCTGGCCCGCGCGCTGGTGATGCGCGACCGCGAGGAAGCGGAAGAGACGCGGCGGCAGGCGCTGCGCTCCCTGGCCGGCGCCACCACGGAGCGGGTGCGCGAGAGCGAGCGCGCCGCCGCGGAGGCCCGCCGCTCGGCCGAGGCCGCGCAGGCCCGCGCCGACGCCCTGGAGCGCGCCTCCGCCAGCGCCACCGAGATGCTGATGGACGCGCACGTGGAGATCGACCGCCGCTCCGCGCGCCACCAGCGCCAGACGCGCGTGCTCTACCTGCTGCGCAAGCTGCTGGAGGGGAACGCGCGGGGGATGGACCCCACCGCGCTGGCGGACGAGATCGTGCGCACCGTGTCCGAGGCGTTCGGCGGGGGGCGCTGCTCTATCCTGCTGATCGACGAGCGCGACCCCGAGCTCCCGGAGCTGCGCCTGTGCGCGGGGGTGGGGCTGCCGCCGCAGGTGGACGCCAGCCAGCTCCGCGTGCCGCTGGGCTTCGGCATCTCGGGAGAGGTGGCGCGCTCCGGCGTGGGCGTGGTGGTGCGCGAGCCCGCCGAGGGCGAGCCGCACCCCCTGGGCGGCGACCAGTGGTACACGGGTGACGCCTTCGTATCGCTTCCGCTCGTGTGCCGGGGGCGGCTGCTGGGCGTGCTGAACGTCACCAACTTCCGCTCGGGCACCGTGGACGACTACGAGGTGGAGCAGCTTCGGCTGGTCGCGCTCTGCGTGGGCCTCCTGGTGGACCACGCGGGCCTCAACGAACGAGCCTTCCAGACCCCGGCCATCGGATGACCACTGTGGAGCCCGGCGAGGAGCTGGGGGGACTGATCCGCGCCGCGGCCGCCCGGCCGCTGACCGCAGACGAGGCGGAGCGCGCCTTCAACGAGGTGATGGAGGGCCGCGCCACCCCCGTGCAGATGGCCGCGCTGCTGGTGGCCATCCGCGTGCGGGGGGCCGTGAGCTCGGAGGTGGCGGGCGGGGTGCGCGCGCTGCGCCGGGCCATGATCCCCGTGCCCACCGACGTGACGGGGCTGGTGGACACCTGCGGCACGGGCGGCGGCACCCTCACCACCTTCAACATCTCGACGGCCGCGGCGCTCCTGGCCGCGGGCGCGGGGGTGCGGGTGGCCAAGCACGGCAACCGCTCCTTCACCTCGCGCTGCGGAAGCGCGGACGTGCTGGAGGCGCTGGGCGTGCGGCTGGACCTGACGCCGGAGCGGGAGGCGCAGGTGCTGGAGGAGTGCGGGATCGTCTTCATGTTCGCGCCGCTGCACCACCCGGCCATGCGCCACATCGGCCCCATCCGGCGCGAGTTGGGGATGCCCACGCTGATGAACGTGCTGGGCCCCGTCACCAACCCGGCCGGCGCGCGCCGCCAGGTGGTGGGCGTCTCCGACCCCGGCCTGCTGGAGCTGATCGCGGGCGCGCTGGCGGAGCTGGGCCACGAGCGCGCCCTGGTGGTGCACGGCGAGCCCGGCATGGACGAGATCAGCCCCCTGGGCATCACCCGCATGGTGCAGGTGGACCACGGCACCCTCACGCAGCGCGATTTCGACCCCGGCGAGCTGGGGTGGGAGCGCTTCGACGCCCGCGGCCTGGAGGGCGGCGACCCGCAGGAAAACGTCCGCACCGTCGTCTCCGTGCTGCGCGGGGACACGGGCGGCGTGGCCCGCGCCGCCGTCGTCCTCAATGCCGGCGCCGCCATCTACGTCGCCGGCGCGGCCCCCTCCCTGGAAGACGGCATCACCGCCGCCGGCGCCGCCCTGGACGCCGGCCGCGGCTGGGAAAAGCTCCAGCACCTGCGGGACGCCTCCCGAAGATAAGGTGTCACACAGAGACACAGAGGCACAGAGAAAAAGCATCTTTTCTCTGTGCCTCTGTGTCTCTGTGTGAGACCCTAGAGCGTGAAGACCGCGCGCAGGTCCCAGGGACCCGGGATCGGCGGCGGGGTGGCCGGGTCCAGAACCATCATCCGGCGGCCCTCCTTGGTGATCCGCCCCACTACGAACGGAACCGGCTGCGCGTCCTTCATCGTCTTCACTCCGGCGCTGGAAAGAGGGTGGACCGCTGCCCGCGTGAGCCCGCCCGCGAAGGGACGACGGCGGACCGGCACGGGATCAGTACTTACGGATGACGCCGACCACGATCCCCTGGATCTGCACGGCGTCCGCCGGGAAGTACATCGGCTCCATGGTGGGGTTGGCGGGCTGCAGGCGGACCTGGCCGTCCTTCTCGCGGTAGAACTTCTTGACCGTGGCCGAGCCGCCGGGGGTGCCGTCGCTCACCAGCGCCACCACCATCTCCCCGTTCTCGGCCGTCTGGCGGGAGTTGACGATGATGTAGTCGCCGTCGCGGATCTGCTCGTCGATCATCGACTCGCCCTTGACCCGCAGCACGTAGTTGTTGCCACGCCGCACCATGTCGTGCGGCACGGTGACCGTCTCCTGCGCGCCCTCGGTGACCTCCAGCGGGAGACCCGCCGCCACGGTGCCCATCAGGGGGAGCTCGATCGCGGGAGCGTGCAGGTCCGCGCGGACCACTTCAAGAGACCGGCTCTTGTTGTAGTTCTTCCGCAGGAAGCCCTTTTGCTCCAGATTGGTGAGATGCTCGTGGACGGTCGCCAGCGACGAATAGCGGAAGTGCTCCGCAATCTCTTCGTAGCTCGGGGAGTACCCGTTCGTCTCCACGAAGCTTTCGACGTAGTCCAGGATCTGCCGCTGCTTCTTCGTGAGCGCCATTGCGCCTCCGGCTGTTGATTCGGGGTTGCATCCGAACAGGCACCGAAGCAATATACCCGAAGGCAAACCGAAGCGCAAGGAATTCAAGCCGTCGTGATCTCCAACATCCTGGACCGCATCGTCGCCACCAAGCACGAGGAGCTGCGGAGCCTCGCCGGGCGGGGCGCCGAGCTGCGCTCGCGCGCCGAAAACGCCCCCGCGCCGCTGGGCTTCGCCGCCGCGTTGCGGCGCCCCGCGGAGGTGCGCCTGCTGGCCGAGGTCAAGCGCCGCTCCCCCTCCGCCGGCGAGATCCGGCCGGGCGCGGATCCGGCCGAGGTGGCCCGCGCGTACCAGCAGGGCGGGGCCGCCGCCGTCTCCGTGCTCACGGACCGCGAGTACTTCGGGGGGGACCTGGAGGCGCTGCGCAGCGTGCGCGCCGCCGTGCCCCTCCCCGTCATCCGCAAGGACTTCGTGGTGGACCCGCTGCAGGTGTGGGAGGCGCGGGGGGCGGGCGCGGACGCGGTGCTCCTCATCGTGCGCATCCTGGACGACGCCCTCCTGCGCGACCTGCACGCCCTCATCCGCGAGCTGGGGATGGACGCGCTGGTGGAGGCCCACAACGCGGACGAGGTGGAGCGCGCGCTGGCCGCGGGCACCACGCTGCTGGGGATCAACAACCGCGACCTGGACACCTTCGTCACGGACCTGGACCTCTCGCTGCGCCTGGCGCCGTCCGTCCCGCCCGAGGTCACGCTGGTGGGCGAGAGCGGCATCCGCACGGCGGCGGACGTGGACCGGCTGGGCGCCGCCGGGGTAGACGCAATCCTGGTGGGCGAGTCGCTGATGAGGCAGGAGGGGCTGCGCGAGGCGGCCGCGGCGCTCGCCGGACGCCCCAAGGCGGAGCGCGCGTGAACCACCCCGAGGTCAAGGTCTGCGGGCTCACACGCCCCGAGGACGCCCGCGCCGCCGCCGAGGCGGGCGCGGCCTACCTGGGGGCCATTTTCGCCCCCGGCGGCAAGCGCACGGTGACGGCGGAGGCGGCTGGCGTTATTTTCGATGGCACCCACGCGAAACGTGTAGGCGTCTTCGTGAACGCCGGGCTGGAGGAGCTGGAGGCGGCGGCCCGCGCGGCCGCCCTCCACGTCCTGCAGCTCCACGGCGACGAGACGCCGGAGCTGGCGGCCGAGCTGCGCGCCCGCGGCTGGACGGTGTGGAAGGCGTTGCGCCCGCGCACCGGCGACGAGTTCGCGGCCGAGGCCCCCCGCTGGGCCGGCGCGGCGGACGCCCTCCTGCTGGACGGCTTCAGCACCGCGGCGGGCGGCGGCACCGGCGCGTCGTTCCCATGGGCCGAGGTGGCCGCCCGCCGCGCCGCGCTCCCCCAGGGCATGACGCTGGTCGCCGCCGGCGGCCTCCGTTCCGACAACGTGGCCGAGGCGGCCGGCATCCTCCAC
>CADCTW010000188.1 GCA_902805735.1 uncultured Gemmatimonadota bacterium
GCACGCTGCCGGCGCCGCGCTCCGGCGTCACGCGGATGACGGGCTTCCCGCCGCGCGACACGGCGACCACCGGGCCGCCGCCGCGCGCCGCGTCCACCGCGCTCACGGTGACGCGGCGCGCGCCGGAGGGCGAGGTGCCGCTGGGGGCGGAGGTCACCCTCTCCTTCTCGCAGCCCATGGTCCCCCTGGGTTCCGTGGGGAACGTGCAGGCGCGCGAGGTCCCGGCGCGCATGACCCCCCAGCCGCCGGGGCGGTGGAGCTGGGTGGACGTGCGCACGCTGCGCTTCGAGCCGCAGGGGCGCCTGCCCATGGCCACGGAGTTCACCGTGGAGGTGCCCGCCGGCACCGCTTCGGCGACCGGCGGGCGGCTGGCGCAGGCGGTCCGCTGGAGCTTCGCGACCCCCGCGCCGCGCGCGCTGGGCGCCTGGCCCAACGGCGGGGTCAGCGGGATGCAGCCGGTGATCGTGGTGAGCTTCGACCAGCGGGTGGACCCGGCGGCGGTGATCGCCACGGTGCGGCTGCAGGCCGGCGGCGCGCCCGTGCCCGTGCGCGCGGCGACGGCGGCGGAGGTGCAGGAGGATGAAGATGCCCGCGTGCGCGTGGCGGGGCTGGAGCCGGGGCGCTGGGTGGCGTTCCGCCCGGTGAGCCCGCTCCCCGCCGCGTCCGCGGTGGAGGTGGCGCTGGGGCCGGGCACGCCCTCGGCCGAGGGGCCGCGGCGCACGTCGCGGGCGCAGATGTGGCGCTTCCGCACCTTCGGGGCGCTGCGCTTCGTGCGCGCGCGCTGCGGATACGGCGAGTGCCGGCCGGGGACGCCCTTCATCTTCGAGTTCTCCAATCCGCTCCCCGAATCGACGGACTCGTCGGTGGTGCGCGTGGAGCCGGCCATCGAAGGGATGCGCGTGCGGGCGTCGCACACGCAGCTCTACATCACGGGCAACACGCGTCCCAACACCCGCTACACGGTGACGGTGGACGCGCGGCTCCGCGACCGGTTCGGCGGGCGGCTGGGGACGCCCGCGACGGCCACCTTCCAGGTGGGGACGCCCGTCGCGGCGCTGTACTCGCCCGGGCAGAACGTGGTGGTGCTGGACCCGCAGGGGCCGCGCTCCGTCTCCGTGTTCGCGCGCGACCACCGCCGGGTGCGGGTGCGCATCCACCGCGTGACGCCGGACGACTGGCCGGCGTTCCGCGGGATGCAGCGCGGGCGGCGCGGGGAGATGCCCGCGCTTCCCGGGCGCGAGGCCTTCGACCAGGTGCGCGAGACCGGCGCCGGGATGCGCGAGGTAGTGGTGGACCTGACCCCCGCGCTGGACGGCGGGCTGGGGCAGGTGGTGGTCTCGGTGGAGGCGGTGGAGGGCGCGACCGAGCACGAGCGCGCGCAGGCCGTGCACCTGTGGGTGCAGTCCACGCGCATCGGCCTTTCCGCGTTCTCGGATTTCGACGACATGACGGTGTGGGGGAGCTCGCTGGTGGACGGGCGCCCCCTCGCCGGCCTGCAGCTGCGGCTGCAGCCGGACGGAAGCAGCGGCACGACGAACGGCGACGGCCTCGCCACGCTCCCCCTTCCCGGCGACGCGGAGGCGCGCGCGGGGGGGCGCCCCATGCGCGGGCCGGGCGAGGGCGTGTACCTGGTGGCGCGGCTGGGGGCGGACGTGGCGCTCGTGGCCCCAGGGATGGGGCGCGCGGGGTGGGCGCACTGGGCGCGGCAGCCCACGCCCGTCCGCTCGGCCTGGTACACCTTCACCGACCGCAACCTGTACCGTCCGGGCGAGACGGTGAGGTTCAAGGGATGGCTGCGGCAGATGTCCATGCAGGGGTCGCTCTCGCTCCCCGCGCGCGGGCCGATGGAGTACCGGGTGCGCGACAGCCGCGGCAACGAGATCGCCCGGGGCACGGCGGCGATGACGGAGCTGGGCGGCTTCGACGGCTCGTTCGTCCTGCAGCCAGGCGCCAACCTGGGGCACGCGGCGATCGAGCTGCGGCCGGGCACGCCCGATGCGCACGCCTTCTCCTTCGTGGTCCAGGAGTTCCGGCGCCCCGAGTACGAGGTGTCGGTCACTCCCGGCCCGGGGCCGTACCTGGTGGGCACGGGCACGGAGGTGGTGGCGCGCGCGTCGTACTTCAGCGGCGGCGGGCTGCCGGCCGCGGAGGTGAAGTGGCAGGTGAGGGCGACCCCCGGGCACTACGCCCCGCCGGGGTGGGACGAGTGGCGCTTCGGCCCCACGCATCCCTGGTGGTGGTGGATGGGGGGCGATGACGATCGATCCGACGAGCAGACCTTCGAGGGGGTGACCGACGCGTCCGGGGCGCACGCGGTGCGGCTGGACTTCGACCGCGCCGTGCCGCCGCGTGCCTTCCACGTGGAGGCCAACGCCACCGTCACCGACGTCAATCGCCAGACGTGGACTTCCAGTGCGTCGATGCTGGTGCACCCCGCGGCCGTGTACCTGGGCGTGCGCACCCGGCGCGCCTGGCTGGAGGCGGGCGACACGCTGGACCTGGAGCTGATCGCGGTGGACCTGGACGGCAAGCCCGTGGCCGGGCGCCCGGTGGACGTGCGGGTGCGCCGGCGCGAGTGGCGCTTCGACGACGACCGCTGGCGCGACGTGGAGGTGGGGAGCGAGGGGTGCACGCGCGTTTCGGCGGCGGCCCCCGTGCGCTGCGCTTTCCGCGTGGTGGGCGGCGACTACCACGTGGAGGCGACCACGACGGACGAGCGCGGGCGCCCCACCCGCACCACGCTGCGCATGTGGGTGACGGGGCCCAACACCCGCTTCCCCGGACGGGATCCGGGGAACGAGGCGCGGCGCGTGGAGATGATCCCGGACCGGGAGCGCTACGCCGTGGGCGACACGGCGCGCATCCTCCTGCGCATCCCCTTCCAGCCGGCGCGCGGGGTGGTCACCATCCGCCGCAACGGGCTGGTGCGCACGGAGCCCATGGCGGCCGAGGGCGCCACGCACACGCTGCGCATCCCCATCACCGAGGCCGAGGTGCCCGGCGTCTGGGTGCACGTGGACGTGACGGGCGCGTCCGAAGGGGGCACGGAGGAGCGCCCCGGGGCGCGCGGCGTGGACGCGGCCTCCGGGTCCGTGCAGCTTCGCGTGCCCCCCGCCACGCGCACGCTGACGGTCCGCCCCGTGCCGGCGGACACGGCCATGCTCCCCGACGCCGCCGGCTCCGTGGAGGTGGAGGTGCGCGACGCCGCCGGGCGGCCGGTGGCGGGGGCGGAGGTGGCGCTGGTGGTGGTGGACGAGGCGGTGCTGGCGCTGAGCGGGTACCGCATCCCGGACCCGCTGGCGCTCTTCTACCCGGAGTCCGACGCCGGCGTGGCCGACGTCCACCTCCGCCCGCTGGTGCGGATCACCGACGCCGAGCTGGCCCCCGCGGCGGGCACGCTGGTGGGCCGCGTGGTCCTGGCGCAGAACGGTGAGCCCGTGGGCGGCGCGCGGGTGAGGGTGGAGGGAACGGATCTCGTGGCGCAGGCGGACTCGCGCGGGCGCTTCCGCATCCGCGGCGTGCGGCAGGGTACGCTGACGCTGGTGGTGAGCCAGCCGGGCTTCCCCGACGCGCGGCAGACGGTGCAGGTGGGGCCGGGCGCCACGCCGCCGCTGAGGCTGTACCTGCTCCCGGAGGAGACGGGACAGCGCCTCCAGGGGCGGACGGTGTCGCTGGAGAGTGGCGTGGTCACGGCAGCGGGCGCGGCCGAGATGGTGCCGCCGCCGCCCCCGGTGACGATGCCGCCGGTGGAGATGCCGGCGATGGCGCAGGACATGGCCGGGAGGGCGGACGGTGCCGCGCCGGCCCCCGCCATCGCGGTGCGCACCAACTTCGATCCGCTGGCGCTGTGGGTGGCGTCGGCCCGGACGGACGCGCAGGGTCGCGTGCGGGTGCCGTTCCGCACCCCGTCCAACCTCACGCGCTACCGGGTGACGGCGGTGGCGGTGGAGGGGAGCACGCGCTACGGGCTGGGCGAGAGCTCGGTGACCGCGCGCCAGCCGCTGATGGTGAGGCCGTCGGCCCCGCGCTTCCTCAACTTCGGCGACCGCTTCGAGCTTCCCGTGGTGCTGCAGAACGGCACCGGGGCACCCGTGACGGTGGACGTGGCCGCGCGCGCCACCGGCGTGCGCTTCACGGAGCCGGGAGAGCGCGTGACGATCCCCGCCAACGACCGGGTGGAGGTGCGCCTGGCCGCCGAGGCGGTGGAGGCCGGTGAGGCGCGCTTCCAGGTGGTGGCCGCCACGGCGGGCGGCGCCGCGGACGCGGCGGAGTTCTCGCTCCCCGTGTACACCCCCGCCACGGCGGAGGCGTTCGCCACCTACGGCAACCTGGAGGAGGGCGCGGCCACCCTGCCGCTGGAGGTGCCCATGGAGGCCATCCCGTCGTTCGGAGGGCTGGAGGTGACCACCTCGTCCACCGCGCTCAGCGAGCTGACGGACGCCTTCCTGTACCTGGTGAGCTACCGCTTCGAGGGCACGGAGCCCATCGCCTCGCGGATGATCGCGGTGGCGGCGCTGCGCGACGTGCTGGGGGCGATGAACGCCGCGGGCCTCCCCTCCGCGGACTCCCTCCGCAGGTCGGTGGCGGCGGACGTGCAGGCGCTGGCGGACCGCCAGAACCCCGACGGCGGCTTCAGCTGGTGGGAGCGCGGCGGGCGCACCTCGCCGTACGCCAGCATCCACGCCGCGCACGCCCTGCAGCGGGTGCGCGAAGCGGGGTACGAGGTCCCCGCGCCGCTGTGGAACCGCGCGCTCGGCTACCTGCGCGCCGTGCCGCGCAACCTGTCGCCCGTGGTCTACTCCGAGGACGTGCGGCGGGCGCTCCACGCGTACGCCCTGTACACGCGCCAGCGGATGGGCGACGACGTGGCGGGCGAGCTGCGGCGGCTGGTTGCGGAGGCGGGCGGGGTGAACGAGCTGCCGCTGGAAGCGGCCGGGTGGCTCCTCTCCGCGTCCGCGGGGGCGCCGGAGGTGCGGGCCGAGCTGCTGCGGGTGGTGAACAACCGCGCCACGGAGACGGCGTCCACCGCCACCTTCGCGACGCGCTACACGGAAGGCGAGTACCTGCTCCTCCACTCCAACCGCCGCACGGACGCGGTGGTGCTGGAGGGGCTGCTCGCCGCGGACCCGCGCAACGAGCTGGTGGCCAAGACGGTGCGCGGGCTGCTGGGCAACCGGGTGCGCGGGCGGTGGAGCAACACGCAGGAGAACGCGTGGGTGCTGGTGGCGGTGCAGCGCTACTTCCGCGCGTACGAGGCGCAGACCCCCGACTTCGTGGCCCGCGTGTGGCTCGGCGACCGCCTGGCCGCCAGCTCCGGTTTCCGCGGGCGCTCCGGCGACCGCGCGCAGACGGAGATCCCCATGCGCGTGCTGCAGCGCGAGCGCCCCGGCTCGCTGACGGTGGGCAAGGAGGGCACGGGCCGCCTGTACTTCCGCGCCGGGCTGCGCTATGCCCCGCGCGACCTGGAGGTGCCGGCGCTGGAGCGCGGGTTCGCCGTGGAGCGCACCTACGCGGCGGTGGACAGCGCGCGTGACGTGACGCGCGGCGCGGACGGCACCTGGCGGGTGCGGGCGGGCGCGCTGGTGCGGGTGACGGTCACCATGACGGCCCCGTCCCGCCGCGTGCACGTGGCGCTGGTCGACCCGCTCCCCGCCGGCTTCGAGCCGGTGAACCCCGAGCTGCGCGGCAGCGCGCCCGTGGAGAACGACCCCGTGCGCCCGATGGACCGCGGCTACTGGGGCCCCTGGTGGGAGCACCAGAACCTGCGCGACGACCGTGCGGAGGTGTTCAGCACGCTCCTCCCGGCGGGCGTCTACACCTACAGCTACGTGGCGCGCGCCACCACCCCGGGCCTCTTCATCGTCCCGCCCCCGCGCGCCGAGGAGATGTACTCCCCCGAGACCTTTGGCCGCGGCGCGACGGAGCGCGTGATCGTACAGCCGTAATGACCTCACACAGAGACACAGAGGCACAGAGGTAAGTTCATCTCTGTGCCTCTGTGTCTCTGTGTGATATCAATCAGTCGCGATCTCCAGCAGGAGCCCGTCCGGGGAGGGGAAGGCGATGGTGCGATAGGGGCCGCGGTCGGTCACGGGCGACACCTCGATCTTCAGGGAGAGGAGGTGGGTGCGCCAGGCCAGGAGCTCGTCGCCGTCGGCGGCGCGGAAGGCGACGTGGTGGGTCTGGCCCGTGCCGGAGCGCGGCCGGCGCCCGCCGCGCGGCCAGCCGAACAGGGTGTACGAGCTGTACGGCGCCACCGCCTGGCCGTCGTAGCGGGCCCAGAACCAGTGCGGCGTGCGCGGGTCGTCCTGGTTGACGGTGCGCTTGATCAACCGCAGCCCCAGCGCCGCCGTCAGAAAGGCATCCGCCCGCTCCACGTGGTCCGTGATGCCGCTCACGTGGTGGATGCCGCCCAGCGCCATCTCCGGCGTGATCTCGGGGACGGGGTCGGGCCAGTTGCTCGCCGGGATGCTTTCCTCGTCGCGTTGCCCGGCCAGGTTCTCGGGGCCGGGGACGATGGCCCGCTCCCCCAGCCGGTCGATGGGCTCGTCCAGCGTGTAGCCGGGGCCGCGCGTAGCGATCTCCAGCACCTGCCCGTCCGGATCGCTGAAGTAGAGCGAGTGGAACCAGCGCCGGTCCACGGGGCCGTACACGTGGTGCCCGTGGTCGTTGAGGCGCCGCTTCCACTTCAGCAGCGCCTCGTCGTCCTCCGCCGCGAACGCCGTGTGGTGCACGCTCCCCAGCCCCCAGTTGCCGCGGGGCGCGCGGACTTGCTGCACGGAGAGGAGCGTGCCCGGCGTCCCCGCCGCGTCGCCGAGCCAGAGGTCCTCGGCACCCGCCGGGCCGGTGCGCGAGACGAGCGCCATCCCCAGCACGTCGCGGTAGAACTCAACCGCCCGGTCGGCATCGGCCACCACCAGCCCCACGTGGTGGAACCCCATGGTCGTAAGCGCCATCGTGCGCCTCCGGTTCAGGATTCGTCCGGCTCCCTGCGGTCCAGCACCCGCAGCAGGCGCAGGGCCTCGCGCTTCTCCTTCTTGCCGAGCCCGGAGAGCGCGTCCTTGATGCGCGCCGCGTGCCCGGGAAGGATGCGGCGGACCAGCGCCTCGCCCTCGACCGTCAGGGCGGCGATGCGGGCGCGGCGGTCGTGCGGATGGCGGCGGCGCTCCACCAGGCCGCGCCGCTCCAGCCGGTCCACCAGGTAGGTGATCCCGCCGCTGGACACGAAGACGCGCCGCTGCACGTCGCCCACGGCCAGCGGGCCGCCCTGGAAGAGCGCCTCCAGCACGCCGAACTCCGCCAGCGTAAGCTCGTGCCGCGCCATCTCCTCCGCGGCCTGCGACTCCACCGCCCCGTAAGCGCGCGCCAGCGCCGCCCACAGACGGAGCGCCAGGGTCTGCGCCTCGCCGGGCGCCGCGTCGGGGGGATCGGGGGTCGTCATCTCAGCACCAAGATACCCGCCGTGTCAACCGCCCCGCAGGGGCACTTGGCGTGGTCCCAGCGGCGAATTCATTCGCTCGCGGGGGGCACGCCGACGAATCCCGACCGGCTTCCTTTCTCTGTGTCTCTGTGCCTCCGTGTGAGACCGCCGTTCGTCCGGCGAACGCATGGTTGCGCCGTTGACCAGGTTGCGCCGTTGTCCATCCAGAGCGAATGAATTCGCCGCTGGACCAACGCGAAGTCCGCTTCGCGGACTGTTTCCCGCGGCTCCCGCTCGAACATGACAGTGCCCGCAGGGGCACTTGGCGTGGTCCCAGCGGCGAATCCGTTCGCTCGCAGGGGGCACGTCGACGAATCCCGACCGGCTTCCTTTCTCTGTGTCTCTGTGCCTCCGTGTGAGACCGTCGTTCGTCCGGAAACGCTCGGTTGCGCGTTCTCCGCTGTCGCCCTTAGCTTCGCACCATCCCCTTCCGACCCCTCACCCGACGAACTTCGATGAACCGCTCCCTCCCCGCCATCGCGGCCCTGCTGGCCCTCGCCGCCTGCGATGGGAACGACTCCCCGCGCCCGGGCGACGAGTTCGTGGCCAACCGGGTCGTGGCCCGCGTCCAGAAGTCCGAATCCGGCCAGGAGCTGAAGCTGGATGCGCCCCTGATGGCGCTGCACGTCACCAGCGCCCTCGACGCCAGCCGCGCGTTCTCCCTGGTGATCGGCGGGGACCTGATGGCGGCCGACACCTTTTCGGGGTCGATGCCGCCGATGCTGCAGATGCTGATCCCGGGCGCGCTCACGGCGCGCACCTACCCGGTGGGCTCGCTGGACCTGACCACCGACGACGTGCCCTCGCTGGAAGGATCGAGCACGGCCCTGGCGTCGGTGGTCGCGCCGGAGCCGGACGGCGACGACGTGGACTTCTTCACCAGCACGGGCGGCCGCGTGGACGTGGTGAAGGCGGAGCTGACGGACGGGCCCATCCCCGGGCGGCTGCGAGCCCGGGTGAACCTGGACCTCCGCGAGTTCTACTTCGACCGCTTCCCCGCAGGGTACGGGAAGCAGGCCACGGGCAAGGGCGCGCTGGACGGGCCGGTCATGTCCACGCTCGCCAGCGACGCGGACATCACCTTCACGGGCGCGTTCAGCGGGCGCACCCCGCGCGAACTGCTGGCCAACCTGTTCGGGGGGATGATGGGCGGCGAGCGGGAGTGGGGATTCCTGGTGGCCGGCCCGGGGAGCACCCCGATGGACGCGATGGGCGAGTTCTCGATCCGCCTGGCCCGCATCCCCGCCGCGGGGGAGACGCTCCGCTTCCCCGCGATCGCGCCGGAAGCGATCTACGGCCCCCGCGCGGACACGGCCTCGGTCGCCGTGCTGCGCGTGTTCACGGCGGTGCCGACGGAGCCCGACACCCTCGCCCCCCGGCGCAGCCTGTTCTTCGTATCCAGCGCCGGGCAGCTTCGCGTGGACGCCGCCACCCCCCAGGCCATCCGCGGCACGCTCACGCTGACGCTTGCCGAGTACGACATGGCCACGCGCAAGGCTACGGGGCGCACCGTGACCGCGGCCGGCCCCGTGGGCCTGGGGCTGGTCGATGCGCCCATGCTCTTCAACCGCGCCCCGGCCGCACGCTCCCTGCGCGCGACCCGCGCCCGCCTGCACGCGGCGCTGCCCCGGTAAACGGCGGGGCCCGCACGGAGACACAGAGGCACGGAGAACTTCTTCTCCGTGCCTCTGTGTCTTTCACCCACCGCACGGCTCGTCGGAAGTGCTCACCACTTCGGTGATGATGATCTGGCGCGGGTAGCGGGCCAGGTGCCCGTATCCGCCGCGCCTCCCCACGGTGCCGCGCACGCGCACGAATGCCCGCGTGCCGAGCCCCCGCTGCAGCTCCGCGGGGGCGATTCCCACCCACCACGTTTCCCGCGAGCCGCACGGCCTGAACGTGTGCCGCTCGAACCCGAGCTCGTAGACGCCCTCGAACTCGCGCTCGGGCGTGTCGCGGGCGAGCGCCGGTCGCGGGGCGCAGGCGGCCAGGAGGAGAAGGAAGGCGAGTCGGCGCATGACACGGGCGGGTTGGAAGAAGTGGTCGGGAGGTTGGATGCCGGGGTGGGGCGGACGGTTGCCGGGGGCCCTCACCCGGCGGCCTGACAGCCGCCACCCTCTCCCACAAACCGCCGTGGGAGAGGGGACCAGGTCGCGCGCGGCGAGCGGGGGGGCGAGCGCGCCGACAGGGCGGGCGCGATGAATCGCGCCCCTACAGGATGGGTGCCGCGTCGCGCGTGTCCCTGGAAATCGCCCCCCTCTCCCAGCGGTTTGGGAGAGGGGGGTCGGGGGGGGTGAGGGCCTTCAGTCAGAACCCACCCCGCTTCCTCCGTTCAATGAACGAACCCGCGGTTCATCGAACGGCGACCGAACGCTCGCGGAAGGGGAGGCGGGCGGGGGTCGCGGGGCGCAAACCGCTCAGCCGCAAGGAGTTGACGGATGCGGAGGCGCGGGCCCCTTCGATGCACCCGGGGTAGGCCAATCCACCGGCGGTCGCCGGACCGGCGGACACTCCCCACGCGGATGGTGCGTATGCGGAAGCGCTTTCTATCTCTCCTCGCGATCGCCCTCCTCGCCGCCTGCGGGGACGGCGGCTACGAGCACCGCTCCGCCACCACGCAGGAGCAGCTGGTGGACTACGCGGAGATCCAGCCCGCGAACGGCACGGTGCACCAGCAGGCGCCGGGCGAGACGGTGGCCGGGTTGCAGGACATGGAGCCGCCCGCCGCGGGGACGTACGACGCCTCCGGGGACGGGGTGGAGCGGATGGGGCGCGAGCGGTACGCGCGGGTGGCCGAGAACACCTTCGTGAAGGCCCGCAGCCAGCCCCTTTCCACCTTCGCCATCGACGTGGACGCGGCGTCGTACAGCAACGTGCGGCGCTTCCTGCGCGACGGCGTGCGCCCGCCCCCCGAGGCGGTGCGCATCGAGGAGCTCGTCAACTACTTCGACTACGATTATCCCAATCCCGCGGGCGAGCACCCGTTCTCCATCACCACGGAGGTGGCCGCGGCGCCCTGGAACACGCGCCACCGGCTGGTGCACGTGGGGCTGCAGGGGCGGCGCACGAGCACGGAGCGGCTCCCGCCCAGCAACCTGGTCTTCCTGGTGGACGTTTCCGGCTCCATGCAGGAGCCCCGCAAGCTGCCGCTGGTGAAGGAGAGCCTGCGCATGCTCACCGAGCAGCTCCGCCGGCAGGACCGCGTCTCCATCGTGCTGTACGCGGGCGAGGCGGGGGTGGCGCTCCCCAGCACCTCCGGGGCGCAGCGGGGCACCATCCTCGCCGCCATCGACGCCATGGCCGCGGGGGGCGGCACCGACGGGGCGGGCGGGATCGTGGCCGCGTACGAGACGGCGCGCCGCCACTACATCCCCGGCGGCAACAACCGCGTGATCCTGGCCACCGACGGCGACTTCAACCTGGGCCTCTCCACCGACGCGGAGCTGGTGGCGCTGATCGAGCGGGAGCGCGAGGACGGCATCGCGCTCACGGTGCTCGGCTTCGGCACGGGGAACTACCAGGACGCCAAGATGGAGCAGCTCGCCGACCGGGGGAACGGCAACTACGCGTACATCGACGACATCCTGGAGGCGCGCAAGGCGCTGGTGGAGGAGATGGGCGGCACGCTGCACACGCTGGCCAAGGACGTCAAGGTGCAGGTGGCGTTCGATGCCGCGCGCGTGGAGAGCTACCGGCTGGTGGGGTACGAGAACCGCGCCCTGGCCGCGCGCGACTTCCGCGACGACCGCAAGGACGCCGGCGAGCTGGGCGCCGGGCACTCGGTGACCGCGCTGTACGAGGTCGTCCTACGCCCCGGCGCGCGCGCCGGGGGGACGCTGGCCACGGTGCGGCTGCGCTACAAGGCGCCCAACGGGGTGCACAGCCGCGGCTTCGCGCGCACCGTGTCCGATGCACCCGCCGCGCGCACGACGGACGACTTCCGCTTCGCGGCGGCGGTGGCCGAGTGGGGGATGCTGCTGCGCGGCTCCTCGCACCGCGGCAGCGCGTCGTTCGACGGGGTGCTCGCCCGCGCCCGCGCCGCCCGCGGGCCCGACCTGATGGGCCACCGCGCCGAGTTCCTCAACCTGGTGGAGGCGTCGCGCAGGCTGGTGCACTGAACAGCGGCTCACACAGAGACACAGAGGCACAGAGAAGAACTCGCCTCTGTGCCTCTGTGTCTCTGTGTGAGCCAAGTCTTTTAGCGGCCGCCGTGCATCTCCTCCCCGGAGAGGATGCGCGTCTCGCCCACCTTGGCCTCATTGCCGGTGACGATGCCCTTGGCCACCTCGAAGAGAACCACGGGCTTGGGCGTGTTGTTCACCATGTACGCCACGGAATCGGCGTCCACGGCCAGCAGCACGATGCGCGGGTCGTCCGGCCCGCCGTCGCGCTGGCCGCCCTCGTCGCCGAACCAGGCGCGCCAGTCGGGCTTGTACAGCTCGTGGATCTTGGCCCGGTCGCGCACCAGGCGGGCACGCCCGCTCACCGACACCCACTCGCGCGTGCCGTCGCGGTAGTACGACAGGTTCACGAAGGGGTCGTTCTCCAGCTCGTCCAGCTTGTGCGACTCCAGGTCCGTGGCGAACCAGAGGTCCGCGCCGGACGAGCGCTCCTGCGTGGCCATGGGGCGCGACACCAGGTGGCCGTCCGCGCGGCGTGTGGTGAACATCGCGACCTGGATCCCCTCGATCAGCTTGTAGAGATCCTCGATCTTCTTGTCAGTGGGAACGTTCACGTTGGCGCCGTGCTTTCCATCCTTCCAATCCGACATGCCGACCTCCAATCCAAAGTTAGTGTAAGGTCCTGGGCCGGGGCGCGTGCGCAGTATGCGTGCCGCCCCGCACTTGTCCCGGCGGCACGTTGGCGGCACCTTGGGCGCTCGCCGATCCATCGCCCGCAACCGTGCCCGGCCCGTGAACCCGCACACCCTTCACCGCCTGCAGATCCTGGGCGCCGCCCTCCTCTTCTCCACCGGGGGCGCGGCCATCAAGGCGACCACCCTCACCTCCTGGCAGGTGGCCGGCTTCCGCTCGGGGGTGGCGGCGCTGGTCGTGTTCCTGCTGGTGCCGGCCGCGCGGCGCGGGTGGACGTGGCACGTGGTGCCGGTGGGAGTGGCGTACGCGTCCACGCTGGTCCTGTTCGTGACCGCCAACAAGCTCACGACCTCCGCCAACGCCATCTTCCTCCAATCCACGGCGCCGCTGTACGTGCTGCTGCTGGGCCCCCTGCTGCTGCGCGAGGCGATCCGGCGGCGCGACCTCCTCTTCATGATCCCCATCGGCATCGGGCTGGCGCTCTTCTTCGTGGGCGCCGAAACGCCGGTGCACACCGCGCCGGACCCCGCGCGCGGCAACGTGATGGCGCTGGCGAGCGGCGTGTTCTGGGCGCTCACGGTGATGGGGCTGCGCTGGATGGGGAATCGCGGCGGGGGCTCCGCGCTCCCCACGGTGGTGACGGGGAACCTGTTCGCCTTCCTGGCCTGCCTCCCCGCCGCGCTCCCGGTGCAGGGGGGGATGGCGGATTGGGCCACGGTGGCGTACCTGGGCATTTTCCAGATCGCGGGCGCCTACCTCCTCCTCTCCGCCGGCATCCGCCACGTGAGCGCCCTGGAGGCCAGCACCCTCCTCCTACTGGAGCCCGCCCTGAACCCGGTTTGGGCCTGGCTCGTCCACGGCGAGAGCCCCAGCGGCTGGGCCATCCTGGGCGGCATCCTCATCGTGGGTGCCACGGTCCTCAAGACCTGGAGGGACGGCCGCGCCCCCACCGAGCCGGAGGCCACACCGGCGTGATCCGCACCGCCGGCGTGATCCGCACCGCCGGGGGATGAATCCCCCGGCTGGAACGACGGGAAGCCCGCTGAAGCGGGCTCGCACTCGTCCCGCTACCGAGCCCGCTTCAGCGGGCTTCCCGTGTTTCCAGCGCGGGTTTCAACCCCTCGCGCCGGCGGGGCCGGCCGGGGTATCTTCGCCGAACCCGGCATGACTCATCTCTGTGTCTCCGTGCCTCCGTGTGAGGCCTTTTGTTGCCCGTGACCCCGGCACCCGTGCTCTCGCTGGACGCGCTGCTCAAAACCCTGCCGCCGCGCCCCGAGGCCGGCGAGCTGCTCGACGCCTTCGTGCCGCCGCCGCGCTTCGCGGGGAAGGGCTTCGCGGACTACCGCCCCGACCCGCGGCATCCCTCGCAGGAGGCCGCGGTGGAGCGCCTGCGCGCCATCGCGACGGAGCTGGGGGGCGGAGCGCGCATGGGGTGGCGCGGGCTCTTCCGCGGCGCGCGCACGGGGAGCGGGGTGTACCTGGACGGGGGCTTCGGGGTGGGGAAGACGCACCTCATGGCGGCGCTGTGGAACGCGGCGGGCGAGGCGCGCTCCTACCTGAGCTTCGACGAGCTGATGTTCACCATCGGCCTGCTGGGAGTGGAGGGGACGCGCGAGCTGTTCCGCGGCCAGCGGCTGGTGTGTGTGGACGAGTGGGAGCTGGACGACCCCGGCAACCTGCGCATGGCCATCGCCTTCCTGCGCGGCGCCCTGGCGGACGGGGTGCGCGTGGCCGCCACCTCCAACACCGTCCCCGACGAGCTGGGCCGCGGCCGCTTCCCCCAGAAGAGCTTCGCCAGCGAGATCGAGGAGCTGGCCTCCTCCTTCGAGACGCTGCGGGTGGAGGGCGAGGACTTCCGCCACCGCCTTTTCCGCGCCGATCCCGGCCGCGAGCTCTTTTTGGACGAAGCCCGGCTGGACGCCGCCGCCCGCGCCGCGTCCCCGCGCACCCTGCGCGCCCCCTTCGCGGAGCTCCTGGCTGCCCTGGGCGAGGTGCACCCCATCCGCTACGCCGCCCTCGCCGGCTCGCTGGACGGCCTCCTGGTGGACGGCATCGCGCCCATCGGGGGCATGGCCGAGGGCCTGCGCTGGGTGCACTTCATCGACAAGGTGTACGACGCCGCCCTCCCCCTGACGGCCACCTCGTCGGTGGGCCTGGGCGAGATCTTCCCCGCGGATTTCGTGGCGGGCCCCTTCGGCAAGAAGTTCTCGCGCTGCCTCTCCCGCATGGAGGAGATGCTGGCTACCTGAAAAGAAGGGCTCACACAGAGACACAGAGGCACAGAGGCACAGAGGCACAGAGGCACAGAGATGAAGTCGTCTCTGTGCCTCTGTGTCTCTGTGTGAGCCCCGCGGTTTACACGTGCGTGCGGCGCCCGGCGATCATGCGGTACAGCGCGAGCAGGATCAGCGCGCCGATGACGGAGCCGATCAGCCCCGCCGTGTTGTCCGTGCCTCTGCCCGTGAGCGTGTTCCACAGGAAGCCGCCGACCACCGAGCCTGCGATACCCAGAAGGATCGTCACGATGATGCCGCCCGGGTCACGTCCCGGCATGATGAGCTTGGCGATGGCGCCAGCGATCAGGCCCAGGATGATCATCCCGATGATTCCCATGATTCCCTCGCAGTCGGGTTGAGGATCGTCGGCCCCCAATGAGCCGCCGTCGGCCGCCAATTAACGCAATTCAGGTGCCGGGATCGAGTGCGTTTGGCGTGTTGGTGCGCGGGCGTAGAGCTGGCCGGCGTCCGCGGAGGCCCTCACCCCCCGACCCCCTCTCCCGATAACGGGAGAGGGGGCGATTTCCACGCTCGGGCCCGACGAAGCGGGCCCTGCCAACCCGCGGCCCCCGCAACGCCCGGGTGCGGCTGGGTGGATGGAGTGCGCCCCCCTCTCCCGTTATCGGGAGAGGGGGGTCGGGGGGGTGAGGGCCATCCGTCCGCACGCCGCGGCTCCGTCGCTCAACCCTCGTCCGCCCCGCACACCTCGTCCAGGTCCTCCACCCCCGCGGCCTCGAAGATCTTGCGGCGGATGCGGCGGTCGAACAGCGCCCACTTCAGGCGCTGCTGCTCGCGGTCTTCGCTGTCGCCGGTCAGGAAGCCGATGTCGATCTCGAAGCCGCCGGCGCGCGCGCGGCCCCCGCCGTAGGGGCGGCCGCGGGGGTCGGAGCCCAGGCAGTCCTTGAGGAAGCGGTCCACCCCCAGCGTCGTCTTGTTGGTGCGCAGGCTGCCGGAGATCACCTCGCGGCCGTCCTCGTCGTCCAGCAGGCCGTACACGACCACGGTGTGGACGTTCTCCTCGCTGAGCAGGAAGTCCGCGGCCTGGGGGATGGCGTCGCGATCGGCGATGCGCAGGAAGCCGACGCCGGCCACCGAGAAGCCGTTGCGCACCACGCGGCTGCGCAGGGCCTCCTCGATGATGCGCAATGTGGCGTGCGACTTCTGCACGCAGAGCACGCGCTCCAGCAGGTCGGAGTCCATGTAGCGGCTCAGGTATGCCGCCGCGCTGTACTCCGGCGGGCGCGCGTGCACGAAGCCGTCCGTCTCGCTGTGCAGGCCGTGCATCAGCGCCGTGGCCAGGCGCTCGTGCGTCTCGTTGGCCGGCTCCATGGTCAGCAGCACGCCGCTTTCCAGGTACTCCGCCAGCAGGGTGGCGGCGGCGGCCACGGGGCGCACGTCGGAGAAGATGGGGTCCAGTGCGTCCTGCGGGTCGTGGTGGTCGATCACGGCCAGGGTGGGGACCCCCGCGGCGGCCAGGCGCTCCGTGAGGTGCGTGGTGGTGCCCTGGTTGTCGATGAAGACGGCGGCGCTGTACCCTTCCAGCTCCATTCCCTCCTCGAAGCGGAGCACGCTGAGCTCCAGCAGGTTGACCAGCGCCAGGTTCTCCGGATGGCTGATCTGCCCGTCGTACATGATGTCCGCCTCGATGCCGAAGCCGCGCGCGATCTCGCGGTACGCCATCCCGCCGGAGAGTGCGTCGGGGTCCGGGAAGTCCTGCAGCGCCACCAGGTGCCGCTCGCCGCGCCGCCCGCCCAGGAGGCGCGCCAGCTCCGCGGCGCGCGCCGCGCTCTCCGCCAGCCGCGGTTCGCCGGCGGGCGGGGCCAGGGTCTGCGCGGCGGCTTCGACGGGTTGCGACATGGCTCTCCTCTCCGGGAAAATCGGGTTCCGCGCGCTCTACCGGCGAGCGGCGTGCCAGCGCGCGAATAGGCCCGCCGGCGGGGTTGCCGCCGGCGGGCCCTGAAACGGACGCCCCGGGATGGGGACCTTCTGCAGAGGAGGGCGCGTGGAGCGTCCGTTCCCCTCAGCTCAGCCGCAGCAGTAGCAGCGGCCGTACATGTACTCGCCGCCGAAGCCGCCACACTCCGGCTCGCAGATCTTGCTGCACGTACCCGGCTTGGCGCCCTCCACCTGCGGCGCGGCGAGCGCCTGCGTCGCCCCGAAGCCCATCGCGGCGGTCACGGCCGCGGCGAAGATGGCGTTGCGAACCCTGCTCAGCGTCTGCGTCATTGCGTCTCTCCTGGGTATGGTTTCGTGATGTTTGCGCCCTTGTCCTCTGCCCTGCTTCCCGCGGAGTCCTGCACGGACCGGGGCGTGCCCCCGTCCGGTCATCGTGCGGCGGCGCGGGCGGCGCTCACCACCGAGTCGATCGCGGCGGCGCCCCGCAGCGCGCCGTAGCGCGTGTAGGTGGCGCGGCCCTCGGCGTTGACCACCGTGATCAGTGGCACCGTGCGGGCGCGGAAGAGCCCCACCACCCGCCTCCCCGGCACGCTGGCCGCCGGAAAGGGGAGGCCGTGGGCCTGCGCGTAGCGCCTCGTGGTCTCCGCCGGCTCGTCGGAAACGCCGATCATCCTCACCCGCGCGTCCAGCCGCGCCGCCACCTGCTTGAGCGCCGGCACCGACGCCGCGCAGTACGGGCAGGTGGCGGTGAAGAAGTAGAGCACCTGCGCCTCGCCCCGCGCCGGCGCGCCCAGGTGCAGCGCGGCGCCGTCCACCGCGGTGGCGTCAACGGACGGCACCCACATCCCGGGATACGCCACGGTGGCGCGGTCCAGGAGCGCCATCTGCTCCGCCCGCAGGGAGCGGTTCTGCCCTGCCAGCACGGCCACGAGCGCCGCGGCCACCGCGAGGGCGGCCAGGGGGAGATGCCGGGTCATGGTGATGTAGGATCGAGTAGCAGTTTTTGCGTATTCAGTCGGCTAACGTGTCTACAATAGCGCGGAAGACGGTGCCGCGAAAGTCCCTCCCTCAGTGGCCCTCACCCGGCAGCTTACAGCTGCCACCCTCTCCCAGGAACTGCCCTGGGAGAGGGGACTACTTCACCCCGGTTTACGGCCTGGACCCCTCTGTGTCTCTGTGCCTTCATGTGAGCCCGGCTGTTTCTGCACGAGCCTTGGCACGGCGCCCTGCCGCGCCGCGCCCGAAGTAGTCCCCTCTCCCACGCTGTTTGTGGGAGAGGGTGGCGGCTCTCAGGCCGCCGGGTGAGGGCCTTCGACGACGAAGCCGCCGTCCCGGAGGAGCACGCGGTGGACCTGGTGGAAGCCCTCGGCGGGGGTGGGGGGCTCCAGGCGCTTGAGCGTGCCGAAGATGCCGCGCGGGGGGACCTGGCGGGCGCGGGCGGCGTTGCGGGCGACGGAGCCGCGCGGGTCGGGCTCGAAGAAGTAGGCGACGGCGGTGAAGCGCGCGGCGAGCGCGGGGGCCAGGTAGCGCGCCCGCTCCTCCACCGTGGCGCAGGTGTTGTCCACCACGAAGCGCTGGCCGCCCGCGAGGCACGCCTCCAGCAGCAGGCGCTCGCGGCGGCGCGTCCGCAGCATGTCCAGGTTGATGCGGACGTGCGTGTCGAAGAATCGCTCCCGGTAAAAGGTGCTCTTCCCCGACGCCTGGATTCCCACCAAGATCACGGCTTCCATGCGCGGCCCTCCTCCGCGAGCCCTGTGCCGAAAGGGGCGTGCGAGTTGCGACCCGCGCCCCGGAATGGGCGGCGGACACCCGGGAGCGAAGAGGGGCGGGATGGCACCAGGCAGGCGGGGCGGGGATGGGCGGCTGCATGCGCGCCCCGACGCGGCGGCGGGAGGCGCGGAGCCGGGGCTCCATCACCTCCCGCTCACCGGGGTCGGCGCGCTGCTGTACGTGCCCGCCGGGTACCCGCCCGACGCGCCGCTGCCGCTGGTGCTGTCGCTGCACGGGGCCGGCGGCAACGCGCAGCACGGCCTGTCGCCGCTGCGGGCGCTGGCGGACGAGGCGGGGTTCGCGCTGCTGGCGGTGGGCGCCGCCGGGCGCACCTGGGACGTGATCGTGGACGGCTACGGGCCGGACGTGGAGGCCATCGACGAGGCGCTGGCCCACGTCTTCGGGCGCGTGCCCGTGGACCCGGAGCGGCTGGCGGTCAGCGGGTTCTCAGACGGCGCATCGTACGCGCTGTCGCTGGGCATCACCAACGGCGACCTCTTCACCCACGTGCTGGCCTTCTCCCCCGGCTTCATGGCGCCGGCCGCCCAGCACGGCGCCCCCCGCATCTTCATCTCCCACGGCACGGCGGACCGGGTGCTCCCGATCGCCGGCTGCAGCCGCCGGGTGGTGCCCGCCCTGCAGCGCGCCGGCTACGAGGTGGAGTACCGCGAGTTCGCAGGCGCCCACACCGTCCCGCCCGAGGTGGCGCGCGAGGCGGTGGGCTGGTTCGACGGATGAACCGTCTCCCCGCCTGCGTGGGAGATCGCCGCTAAGGGCGGTAGCGGATCCGCACTTCCTCGTCGCGCGCCATGTCCACCGCGACGCCATCCACGAGCCCGGGAAGGAACGAGCGGCTCAGGAGCGTCCTCTCCACCCAGCCGTCCACCTCGCTTTCGCCGGAGCCGCGCAGCACTTCGATGCTGCGGACCTGGCCCTGCGTACCCACGTGCACGCGCACGCGCATCGGGTCGGGCTGTTTGCCCTGCGCGAGCGCGGGGTGGGTAAGCTCGAAACGCGTGGTGGAGCGGGGCTCGCACACCTCGGAGCGGCCGGCCCGGATCACGGGCTCGCTCGCGGGCTCCACGCGCAGCCGCATGCTCCACGCCCTCCCCGGGCGCTGCGCGCGGATCGCCGACCGCACCACCGCGTTGAGCTCCGGCTCGCGGCCCTCCGGAAGCCAGTAGTCGATGGGCGCCACGCGCTCCACGCGCCCGTCCGCCGCGAACGCCACCGAGTACACGGCGAACATCTTCCCGTCACGGATGGGGTATTCCTGCGCGAAGGCGGCCAGGGCGCGGGCGAGGGCCGCGCTGTCCGCCAGCGCCGCGGGGGTGGGAAGGTTTCCGGGGTGGCGAGCGATGGCACACCCGTCGCGGGGTGCCGGCCGTTCGCTCAGCAGCTGGGGATCGCGGGGGCGCTGCGCGTTGGCGGGGACGGCGGCCAACGCCAGGGCGCAGGCGAGCAGCGCCGTTGCGCGGGTACTTTTCATCATGAGGGGAGTTGTTGGAGCGGGAGGGGGTTTTATTGGCTGGAAAGTAGCTCGCTGGCCCCCTTCCCGCAACGTGCCGGGGGTGCCATCGTATCGCCAGCCCGCGCGGGGCGCGAATACGCCGCGCGGAGATGCAGACGAACCAGCGACGCGCGGAGTCACAGGAGCCGGATGCCCGAACGATTTTCCGTCACGCGGGGGCTGGTGCTGCGCCAGTCCAAGATCCACGGCCGCGGCGTGTACGCGCGCGAGCCGATCCCGGAGGGGACCCGCATCGTGGAGTACCGGGGGGAGCGGATCACCATGGCCGAGGCGGAGGCCCGCTACCCGGACGATCCCGACGCCGTGTACCACACCTTCCTCTTCTCGGTGGACGACGAGACGGTGATCGACGCGGCGTACCAGGGGAACATCGCGCGCTGGATCAACCACTCCTGCGATCCCAACTGCGAGGCGGTGGACGAGGACGGCCGCATCTTCATCGAGAGCATTCGCGACATCGCGGCGGGGGAAGAGCTGGCGTACGACTACCACTTCATCCTGGAGGTGCGCCACTCCCCCGCCATGAAGCGCCGCTACCCCTGCATCTGCGGCGCGCCCAACTGCCGCGGGACGATGCTGGCGAAGAAGCGTTGATGCCCGGCGCATGGCGGGTGGCCGCCAGCTCCGTGCGGGGCACGCGCCACGTAGGGGCCGGGCTCCCCTGCCAGGATGCCCACGCCTGGTGCGTGACCCCGCGCGGCAGCCTCGTGGCCGTGGTGGCGGATGGCGCCGGGTCGGCCCCCCTGGCCGAGCACGGCGCGCGCGTCGCCGCCGACGCCGCGCTCGCCCACCTGCGCGCCGCGGACCCCGATCCCGCCGCCGACGGGTGGGAGGATGCGTTGCGGGGGGCGCTGCATGCCGCGCGCGCCGCCGTGGAGGAGGGAGCGCGCGCACACGGGGCCGCGCCGCGCGACCTGGCCACCACGCTGATCGTGATCCTGGCGTCGGAAGCCGCCGCGTGCGCCGCTCAGGTGGGCGATGGCGCCGCGCTGGCGCGCACCGCGGACGGCGCGCTCCACCCGCTGACCGCTCCCGTGCGCGGCGAGTACGCCAACGAGACAGTGTTCCTCTCCTCTCCCGGCGGCGTGGAGGGGGCGCAACTCGCCCGGGTGCGCGGCGCGCTCGTGGGTATCGCCGCGCTCACCGATGGCCTGCAGGGGCTGGCGCTCCAGGGCGCGGCGGGTGCGCCCCACCCGCCTTTCTTCGGCCCCCTCTTCCACTTCGCCGCCGAGCCGCTCCCCGCCGCCGAGGCGCAGGCGGGGCTGGACGCCTTCCTCACCGGCCCCCGCGTCACCGCCCGCACCGACGACGACCTGACCCTGCTGCTGGCCGTGCGCGAACGTTAGGATGTGTCTGACGGAATTCAGAGCCAGGGGGTGATGAAGCGTGAAGGGTACCACTCTCGTGCTTGATGGCCCGCAGGATCCATCGTCCTGCTGTCCCCCCGCCGCCGACGGACACCTGCGGAGACGCCCACATCAAGCCCCTGGGGCAGTGCGCCCACGGGCTTCCGTCTTGTCGCTGCGGCGACCTGTGTTCCACCGGATTGCTCGCTCCCAGAGCGCATTTGTCGGATTGGCGTGACGCCCCTAACCGCATCCGGTCTGCCCACGCCTCCATACCGGACATTCACCATTGTGGACAGAAAGTGCTCCGTATAGATTGACGCGTGTGGCCTTATCGCTATTCACCAACATACTCAACGAGGGCGACATGTCTATCACCGTGGAGATCACCAATGGCCCCAGCGTCCCTGTGGCGTACAGCGCAGGCATGAACGCGCAGCAGGCGCTCGAGGGAGCAGAGCAAGCGGTGGGAGACTCGTCGAAATTCCTTTTTGGGCTGGAATACTATGGGTACTCAGGAAGTCAGTACGTGGGCTACCTGGTGTCGATGGTAAACAACACGTACGAGAGCTTCCCGGGTTCGACCACAGGTCCGTACGCCTACTGGGAGTTCCTTGTGAACGGCCAGTACCAGTCCACAGGAATCGACACCACGACCCTTTCGGATGGGGACATCGTGACCTTCACGCTGTCACAGTATCAGCCTTCGACAGCGAGCGGGGGTGCGGCAGAGGCGGCCAGCGTGAGCGGCGTGCTTCAGGCTAAGCTCGCACGGCGCGGCATCACTGCCAGCAGCACCGGCCCTGGCTGAGCGAACCAACTCGGCTCAGGATGTGGATGTTCATTTAGGCTTTGGCGGTTCACGCGGCGAATCCGAGCGCATCTCTCCAGGGGTCGAGGAGGGGCTGCGCTCGAATTCGCCGGACGTGCAGGAGGGACCGCGTTAGCTCCCCTTCAGCCGCGACTCGCCTGCCAGGTGGGGGTGATGTTTCCGCGGAGAGCACGCCGGAATTGGGCTCTCCCGCCGTCCGCGGATCCTCCATTCGGGGCATGGCGATAGCGCTGAGCGGTTTTGGGCACGGGCGCGCGTCTGATGAACATTGATGTCCCCATCCGCACCGCGTTCCTTGCTCCGGCAGGTTCCCACGCGCCTCCGTTTCCGGCTCATCCTCGCCGCGCTTCTCTGCACGCTCTCTGTTCGGGCCCGGCCTCGCCGTCAGCACCTTACGACGACCTGAGGTTGCTGCTGCCAGTGCGCGAGAGCGAGGAAGCCTGGTACCCAAATCCGCATAAACCGGTCAGGCTTGTCGTACGCGCGCGATTCATCGCGCCCGTACCTCGTCTTCCGGATACCATATCATCCCCGGCCCCCGTTGCCAGCGGCCCATCGACACCGGTTCTCCCAGGGTCTGTACGTTGCGGCGACTGTAGTCCGCGGGGGCGCGGCAAGGAACCAGAAGTCCGCGTGCGCGGACTGGCTCGTCAGGTCCAGCGAAAGGGTCATAGCCCCCGCAGGGGCCCTTCGTGTAGGCGTTGCAGTGGTCTAAACCGCCGGCTTGCGCGAGCCCGCGGTCGGGCAGATCCCTCAGTGACTCGCGGCACCATGCACCAGCGCCGGTCCGCCCTTGCGCCCGCGCGCGGGTCTGGTGAACGTTGTGATCCCCTCGCACTACCCTCCCTGCTCCCGGCGGGCTTCCATGCGCCACCGAATCCGCATCATCCTCGCGCTTCTCTGCACGCTCACCGTACCGGCCGCGGCCCAGCGGCGCGGGTTCGACGTGGCGGAGGTGGAGGAGCTGCTCCGCGGCCACGTGGCGAGCTCGCGCATCCTGCTGCTGGTGCAGCAGCGGTGCATCAGCTTCGAGCCGACCAAGGAAGTGCTGCTGCGCTTCGCCGCGGCCGGCGCCACCGACGAGCTGCTGGAAGGGCTGCTCGCGCCCGGCCTCTGCCGGACCGGTGAGGCAGCGCCCGCGAAAACCCCGCCGCCCCCCGCGCGTCCATCGCCCGCGCCGCCTTCCGCCGCTCCGCGCCCTGCGGAATCGCCCGCGCCCGCCGCGCGTGGGGGGCGCCCGCTCTTCTTCGCGGGGATCGGGTACTCGGCCGGGAGCTTTCGGGCGGACGGCGGCGGGCCCACGGAGTCGGGCCACGGAGCCGGGGGGGAGATCGGCGTGGGGGGCGCGCACTTCGCCGTCTTCGCGCGGGGCGCGTACGCGGACATCAACCCCGACGCGGGCGAGGAGTACTCTTTCGGACACGGCAACGTGGGGCTGCGGCTGATGCTCTTCCCGCGGCGCGCCCCGGTGCGGCCGTACGCGGAGGTGGCGTTCGCCACCATCGGGCGCGAGTACACGGACGACGAGGGGAACGCGACCCGCACCGTGTCCGGGATGGGCGGCGCGGGCGGGGCGGGGCTGCGGGTGGGGGTCTCGCGCAAGCTGGAGCTGGACGCGAGCTGGCGCGGCGTGATGGGCTCGCTCACCCGGGTGGAGGACGCGCAGGGCACCGAGCGGCTGGACGAGCCCGTGCGCGGCCGCGGGAACTGGTGGTCGCTGGGCCTGCACTGGACGCCGGGGCGCTGAGCCCGCGCGCCCGATGAGCGGACCGTCCACCCCCCCGCCGCCGGACCACACCCTCCACTACCCTCCGCCCCGGCCGGCGAGGGACAACCCCTTCGCGGGCTTCACCCTGCTGCTGGTGCTGGCGGGCCTGGTGCCGCCGCTGCGCACCGTCGCGTGGGGTATGGCGCTGGTGAGCGGCACGCTGGCGATCGTCGCGTCCCGCCGGGGCGGCGGCCGCAAGCAGCTCACGGGCGCCGCCGCCGTCGCCGTGCTCGAGCTGGCTGCTCCGCACCTCCGCCAGCCCGCCCGGAGCGCCCCCGAGCCCGTCGCCACCGCCCCGCGCCCCGCCGAGCCCGCGCCGGCCGTGGTGAAGGAGCGCCCCGCCGTCATCCCGCCAAAGCCCGCCCCCAAGCCCAAGCCCAAGCCCAAGCCGAGACCCAAGCGTCCCCCCCCGCCGCGGCCCCGTCCGGAATCCAAACGCCCGCCCCGCGCCGCTCCGGAAGCCGCACCCCGGGCCGAGCCCAGGCCCGCGCCCCGGCGGACGACCACCACGCGCACGACGACGACGCGAACGCCACCGAAGCCCGCGCCGCGTCCCACGCCGCCGCCCCCGCGGGTCGCGGAGCGTCCTCGCACATCGGAGATCACCACGCTCCGCGGCTCCCTGGCCGTGGCCGAGAGCCAGATGAACCAGGGCGCGTACAACGAGGCCGCCGCCACCATCCGCTCGGTGCAGCGGCAGGCCGCGGATTTCCCCGAGATCCAGCAGTACGCCCGCGTCCTCGCCATCGAAAACCGCCAGGCCTGCCGCGCCGAAGCCGAGGCGCTGCGCAGAAGAGGGGAGAGCGTGCGAAGCTGCCCTTAGGAATCACACAGAGACACAGAGGCACAGAGAGAACCAATCTCTGTGCCTCTGTGTCTCTGTGTGCGACCTAGTGGTGGTGCGGCTCCCCCTTGACCCCGTCGCCAGCGATGCCGCCGGCGTGATGCATGGTGCCGGGGTTGTGGAACAGGAAGCCCTGCGTGAGGTGCACCCCCAGCCGCTTCACCGCCGCGAACTCCTCTTCGCGCTCCACCCCCTCGGCGATCACCTTGATCCCGTGGTCGTTGGCAAAGGACACCATCGTCTCCACCAGGTTCTGCTTCATGAAGTTGGTGTCGATCCCCGCGATCAGGGAGATGTCCAGCTTGATGAAGTCGGGCGACAGGTTGGCGATGCTCCCCAGCCCCGCGTACCCGCTCCCGGCATCGTCCACGGCGAAGCGGAAGCCCCGCTCGCGGAACTCGTTCAGGTATCCCACGAACTTGGGATAGTCCGTGATGGCCGTGCGCTCCGTGATCTCCAGCACGATGCGCTCGGGGTGCTCCACGCCCAGCTCGTCCAGGTCCAGGTAGCGGAAGGTGGGGTCGCGGAAGTCGTGCGGGTCGATGTTCAGGAAGAGGAGCTCGTTTTCCTGGAGGTGCGTGTCGATCCCCTCGATGGCGCGCTTGCGGCAGAGGCGCGAAAGCTCCCAGATCAGGTTGGCCTCCTCCGCCACGCCGAACAGCACCTCGGGCGAGCGGAGGGCGCGCATCCCGCCCCGGGCCAGCGCCTCGTAGCCGTAGATCTCGCGCGTGGCCGTCACCACGATGGGGTGGTAGACGATGTAGACGTCTTCCTCGCGCAGCAGCGTCTTGAGGTCGGCCACCTTGCGGGTGCGCTCGCGGCTCTCCACCCCGCGCGCGGCGGCGGCGGCCTCGCGGATGCCGCGGTAGATCTGCCGCTCCGTCCTCACCTTTGGGTTGCGGAAGAGCGTGGCGCTGCCGATGTAGATCTCGAACAGCCCCGCCACGTCCTCGCCGTGCTCCCCCTCCAGCCGCGCGCGCACGTGCAGCTCCAGCTCCGTTGCCAGCTCGTTGATGCGCTGCTCCGCCTCGGCCACGGGGTCCGGCAGGTCGGTGAAGAAGATGAAGTCGTCGTCGCCCGTGTGCGACACCATGAGGAGCGACTCCTCCTTGGTGCGGCGCCGGTCGTAGAACTCGCGGACGGAGTTGGCGGTGGTCTGCAGCACCTCGTCCAGCTTCTCCCACCCGTAGATCTCTTCCAGCTTGCTGTAGCGCACGAACTGGATGTACAGCACGGTCAGCCGCCCGCGCCGCTCCAGCATCTCGCGCCCCTGCTCCAGCATCACGGGAAGGGTGGGGAAGCCGGTGGAGCGGTCGAAGAGGAGCTCCTCGTAGCGCAGGTGCTCGGCGGCCTGCGTGGCCGACGCGGGCGCGTTGCCGCGGCGGATGCGCTGGCTCACGGCCCAGATGCGCGACTCCACCTCGTCCCGCGTGGTGGGGAGGAAGAGCCAGTCGTCCGCCCCGGCGGCCACGGCGCGGCGCACCTCGTCGTCCGTGCTGCACGCCACCAGGAGGCAGATGCCGCGCGCCCCCGTCTCTTCGCGCAGGTTGGCCAGCAGGTCCGGGCGCGGCTCCACCAGCGCCACGTCGGGGTGGGTGCGCATGGCGGCGGTGAGCTGCTCCACCCCCGCGGCCCCCGATTCGCCGGCCTGCAGCAGGGTGAGCTCGGCCCCCAGCCCGGCGGCGGCCCCCTCCAGAGCCGCCTGCAGCCCCTCGTTGCGGACGTAGCCTACGATCCTCACGCCCGGCCCCCCCGCGCGGCGAGGTTGCGCTGCACCTTCTCCAACAGGTCCTTGAAGTCCACGGGCTTCACCACGTAGTCGTCGGCGCCGGAGCGGAGGCCCTCGAACTTGTCTTCGAAGGCGCCCTTGGCGGTCACCATCACCACCTTGGTGGTGCCGCCGAAGTCGGGGTGGTTCTTGATGGCGCGGCACACCTGCCAGCCGTCCATCCCCGGCATCATCACGTCCAGCAGGACGAGCGCGGGCTTCACCGTCTCCATCTTGGCCAGCGCCGATCTCCCGTCGCTCGCCTCGGCGATCACGTATCCCCGAGACTCCAGGAACGCGCGGAGGATCTCTACGTTGTCCAGGTTGTCGTCCACCACCAGGATGGTCTGATTGGGCTCTGCCGAGGTCACGTTCTTCACCTCCGCCGGGGGCGGATCGGTGGTGCGCGGGGGGTGGCGCGGGCACAAAACAAGGCCCGCCGGTGGACAGCCCCGGCGGGCAAGAAGCGAGCCATTTACCTCGCGCAAGCGCAAGCGTGACGCTTGTTTACGCGCGGGGATGCTCCTCCCCCGCGCCTCCGCGCCCCGCTTTTTTTCAGCGCAGCGAGGGCGCGCCGGACGATGACAGGGCGCCCGCGTGGCCCGCCCGGCCGCTGCGGGTGAGCCCCTCCCAGCGGCACGAGGGGCACCAGCGGCGCTGCACGTAGCCCATGGACAGCGCCGTGAGCATGCGCCCCCACCCGCCCATGCGGATGGGGATGGTCTCGCACGCGCAGTTGGCGCAGTCGCGCTCCGAGTCCAGCATCAGGTAGATCATGGCGACGGCGAGCACCACCTTGGCGCCGAACGCGATGAAGAAGAAGAGCAGCCACATCAGCATGGCGTACCGCGCAAGCCTGGGTTCCCGCCTCGTTTCCCTCCCCGCCCGCGTGCAAGAAGCGCGCGGCGGGCTCTCTCCCGGTACGCCCGCGGCGCGCGCGTGTTCCCGGCGGGTTGAACCACGGGGGGGCGGGCGTGTACACTTGGGCTTCGCCAAGCCGGCCGGTCACCACACTGAGCGAGCATGAACGTCGTCAACGTCCAGAACCTGCACAAGAGCTTCGGCCCCCGCGTCCTCTTCGACGGCGTCTCGTTCGCCATCGACGAGGGCGAGAAGGTGGGCTTCATCGGCGTCAACGGGTCGGGGAAGAGCACCCTCTTCCGCATCATCGCCGGCCTGGAAGGGCCGGACGAGGGGACGCTGGCCTTCCAGCGCGGGATGCGCGTGGGGTACCTGGCGCAGGAGCCCGAGTTCGAGCCCGGCGCCACCATCCTGAGCGCCGTGGCGGGCGGCACGCCGGAGCTGAACGACGCCATCGGCGCCTACCACGCCGTCTCCGGCCAGCTCGCGCGCGGCGAGGGCGACGCCGAGCGCCTCCTGGCCCGCCAGGGCGAGCTGGCGGGGCGCATCGACGCGCTGGGCGGCTGGGACTACGAGCACCGCATGGAGGCGATCCTCACCCGCCTGCAGGTGGACCGCTGGGACCGGCCGGTGGAAGGCTTGAGCGGCGGCGAGCGGAAGCGCACGGCGCTGGCCCGCGTCCTGTTGCAGGAGCCCGAGCTGCTGCTGATGGACGAGCCCACCAACCACCTGGACGCGGACACCACGCTCTGGCTGGAGGAGCGGCTGCGCGAGTACCCGGGCGCGGTGATGCTCATCACCCACGACCGCTACTTCCTGGACCGCGTGGTGAGCCGGATGATCGAGGTGTCGCCGGGCGAGCTGACCCCCTTCCCCGGCGGCTACACGGAGTACCTGGAGGCCAAGGCCGAGCGCACGGCGCGGCTGGCGGTGGAGGAGGAGAAGCGCAGCCGGCTGCTGGAGAAGGAGCTGGCCTGGGTGCGCCGCTCCCCCAGCGCCCGCACGGGGAAGCAGCAGGCGCGCATCAACCGGCTGGAGGACCTGCAGGGCGAGCACCGCGACAAGCGCCTCCCCACGCGCACCGCCGTGGAGATCACGGCCGCCGAGGGGCCGCGGCTGGGGCGCACCGTGCTGAACCTGCACGGCATCGGCAAGTCGTTCGGCGGGCACACGCTGATCCGCGACTTCAGCACCATCCTGCAGGCGGGCGAGCGCATCGGCATCATCGGCCCCAACGGGGCGGGGAAGACGACGCTCCTCAAGATCATCATGGGCACCGAGCCGCCCGACGCCGGCGAGGTGGAGCTGGGGAAGAACACCCACATCGCCTACTTCGACCAGCGCCGGGAGGAGCTGGACCCGGAGAAATCGGTGTACGAGGCCGCCGCGGAGCAGGACTGGGTCACGGTGGGCGGCGAGCGCATCCACCTCCGCTCGCACCTGGAGACCTTTCTCTTCCCCGTGCCGCAGCAGCGGCAGAAGGTGAAGTCGCTTTCCGGCGGCGAAAAGAACCGCCTGCTCCTGGCGCGCCTCTTCCTGCGCGAGGCCAACCTGCTGATCCTGGACGAGCCCACCAACGACCTGGACCTGGTGACGCTGCAGGTGCTGGAAGAGGTGCTCTCCGATTACAAGGGCTGCGTGCTCCTGGTGACGCACGACCGCTTCTTCCTGGACAAGGTGGCCACCGGGATGATCGCCTTCGAGGGCAGCGGCGTGCTGCGCCGCCACGCGGGCGGCTACGACCTGTACCGCCGCCTCAGGGAGCAGCGCGAGGCCGAGGCCGCTGCTGCCGCCGTCGCCGCGCCACGCAAGCAGGCCGCCGCCGCCCCCAAGCCTGCCGCCGCGGAGCGCAAGCTGAGCTACAAGGAGAAGCGCGAGCTGGAGGGGATGGAGGCTGCGATCATGGAGGCCGAGGCGCGCAAGGAAGAGCTCCAGGCCCGCCTCGCCGACCCCGCCCTCTACGCCGGCGGCCAGGACGAGGTGCAGCGCGTCACCGCCGAGTTCCGCGCGGCGGGCGACAAGGTGGACGCGCTGTATGCCCGCTGGGCCGAGCTGGAGGCGGTACTCTAAACAGCAGGGCTCACACAGAGACACAGAGGCACAGAGGTGAAGTTTCCTCTGTGCCTCTGTGTCTCTGTGTGAGCCCCCTGCTGTTAGAAGAACGTGGTGACGATGGTATACACGGCCATCGCCGCCATGCCGAGCGCCACGGCCCAGCCGAAAAGCGACATCCAGAGCGGGTGGCGGTAGTCGCCGATGATGGCGGTGCGGCGGGCGGCCACGAGCATCGCGCCGAGGGCGAGGGGGAGGATGAGGCCATTGGCGGCGCCGGCGAAGACCAGGAGCTGCACGGGGCGGCCGACGGCCAGGAAGACGGCGCTGGAGAGGAGGACGAAGACGATGATGGTGGCGCGCTGGCGGGCCTCCACGCGCGTGCTCAGGGTGCGCAGGAAGGAGACGGAGGTGTAGCTGGCGCCCACGATGGAGGTCACGGCCGCGCACCAGATCACCAGGCCGAAGAGACGCAGCCCCACCTCGCCCGCCGCGTGCTGGAAGACCGAGCCCGGCGGGTTGGCGGGATCCAGCACGAAGCCGGCGGAGACCACGCCCAGCGCCGCCAAAAAGAGCCCCACGCGCATGACGCTGGTCACCACGATCCCCGTGACGGCGCTGCGCGACACCTCGGGGAGCGCGGCCCGGCCGCTGATCCCGGCGTCCAGCAGGCGGTGGCCGCCCGCGAAGGTGATGTACCCGCCGACGGTGCCGCCCACCAGCGTCACCACCGCGATCCAGTCCAGCTCCAGCGGCGCCACGGAGCGCAGGAGCGCCTCGCCGTACGGGGGGCGCGAGGTCGCGACCACGTACAGGGTGAGCGCGATCATCACGAACCCCAGCACCTGCGCGAAGCGGTCCATGGCCCGCCCGGCGTCGCGCGCCAGGAAGAGCCCGACCGCGGCTCCCGCGCTGGCCAGCGCGCCCGCGGCGAGGGGCACCCCGAAGAGGGCCTGGAGCCCCAGCGCCGCGCCCGCCACGTTGCCGATGTTGAAGATCAGCCCGCCCAGCACCACCAGCGCGGCGAGGAGCGTTCCCAGCCCCGGCGCCACCATGTTGGCGATGTCCTGCGCCCGCCGCTCCGCCACGGCGATCACGCGCCAGATGTTGAGCTGGGCGCCGATGTCCAGGATCACCGAGGCCAGGATGGCGAAGCCGAAGCTCGCCCCCAGCTTCCCGGTGAACACCGCCGTCTGCGTGAGGAACCCCGGCCCGATGGCCGAGGTCGCCATCAGGAACGCCGCGCCGGCGAGCGCGCTCCTCCGTTCTCTCTTTTCCACCGTCACCGTCCCCGGTTGGGAGCCGCCACCGTCACCCCGCCGCGCTCCAGACCCTCGCGCAGCGCCCGCGCGAAGCTCGCCGCGTCCGCGCGGTCGCCGTGCACACAGACCGTGTCCGCCTCCAGCCGCAGTTCGCCCCCATGCGCCGTCCCCACGCGTCGTTCGGTGGCGATGAGCAGGGCGCGGCGCACCGCTTCGTCCGGATCTTCGACGACGGCGCCGGGGGTGCCGCGCGGGACGAGCGAGCCGTGGGACGTGTAGGCGCGGTCCGCGAAGGCCTCGCGCGCGAAGCGGAGCCCGGCCCCCTCCGCCGCGCGCTGCAGTTCGCTTCCCGGCAGGCCAAAGAGGATCAGCCGCGCGTCCACGTCGCGGACGGCGCGGGCGATGGGCTCGGCGAGGGCGGGATCCGCGCAGGCCATGTTGTAGAGCGCGCCATGCGGCTTCACGTGATTGAGCGCGGTGCCGGCCGCCGTCGCGAAGGCCGCGAGCGCGCCCACCTGGTAGATCACGAGATCGTACGCCTCCTGGGGCGAGATCCTTATGTCGCGCCGCCCGAAGCCCGCGAGGTCCGGGAGCCCCGGATGCGCGCCGATCGCCACGCCGTGCTCCAGCGCCGCCGCCACCGTGCGCCGCATCACGGAAGGATCGCCCGCGTGGGCCCCGCACGCCACGTTGGCCGACGAGACGTACGGCAGCACCCCCGCGTCGTCGCCCATGCGGTACGCGCCGAAGCTTTCGCCGAGGTCACAGTTCAGGTCAATGGTGATCGGCTGCATGGATCACGGGGAGGAGGGACGCGCGACGCGCAGGCGGATTGCGTCCGCGAGACGCAGGAGGCCGACCTCGCGCGAGCGGAGGCGGCGGTGCGCGGCGTCCAGGTTCGTCTCGCGGAAGCGCAGGGTGTCGCCGGGGCGAAGCTGCGCGAGGAGCGGCAGATCGACCGTGGCGACGTGCCCGACGCGCGGGTAGCCGCCGGTGGTGCCGCCATCCGCCAGGAGCACGATGGGGGAGCCGCCGGGCGGAAGCTGCACGGTTCCCGGGGCCACGCCCTCGCTGGTCAGCTCCAGCGGCGCGGAAAGCGCCAACCCCGCCCCTTCCAGCCGGCACCCCATGCGGTCCGAGTGCGGGCTCACGCGGAACCGCTGGCCGAAGAGCATCGCGCGCGCGGAGTGGGTGAGCGCGGCCGTGTGGCTTCCGGGAATGAGGAGCAGCTCCGGGTCCGGCGAGTAGGCGGGGAGCGCGCTGGGGGCCGCCCACCACGCCGCCGCCCCGCTCCCGCGCCCATCGATCCCGGCGAGAATGGCCGCCGCCTGTGCCCCCGCCTCCCCCACCGGCAGCCGGTCGCCGGTGCGCAGCGCGCGGCCTTCGAAGCCCCCGAACGCGGAGGGCAGGTAGGTGCTCCGGCTGCCGAGCACGGCCGGCACGTCGATCCCGCCGGCGCACGCGAGGTACGCGCGGCACCCTGTGCGCGCACCGCCCACCTCCAGCGTTTCCCCCGCGCGGATGCGCACCGGGCGCCAGGGGGAGACCGGCACGCCGTCGACCTCGGCCGCCATCGGCGCGCCGCCGAGGGCGACGACCGTGTCCCGCGCGAACCGCAGCCGCGGCCCCGCCAGGGTCATCTCCAGCCCCGCGGCGCCCATGGGGTTGCCCACCAGGAGGTTGGCGACGCGGAGCGCCAACGGGTCCGCGGCGCCGCCGGCCGGCACGCCCTGGTCCTGGAACCCCGTGCGCCCCGTGTCCTGCACGGTGGTGAGGAGCCCCGGACGAAGCACCTCGATCATGGCCCCGCCTCCAGCGCGCGGAACGCATCCGCATCCACGGCCCGGAAGCGCACCCGGTCGCCCGCGCGCAGCAGGGCGGGCCGCTCGCGGTGCGCGTCGAAGAGGCGAAGCGGCGTGCGCCCGATCACCTGCCATCCTCCCGGCGACTCCACCGGGTAGATCCCCGTCTGCCCCCCTCCAATCCCCACGCTCCCCGCGGGCACGGCGGTGCGCGGCGAGTCCCTGCGCGGCGAGTGGAGCCGCGCATCGAGCCCCCCCAGGTATGGAAACCCGGGTATGAAACCCACCAGGTGCACCCGGTAGTCGCCGCCGGCGTGCATCCGCACGACCTCCTCCGCCGCCAGCCCGTGCAGCGCCGCGACGCCCTCCAGGTCCGGCCCGAACTCCCCGCCGTAGCACACCGGGATCTCGACGACCACGCCGTCACCCCCCGGCTCCCCGTCCAGATCCGCGAGGACTCGGCGAAGCGACCGCCCCAGCCATCGCGCCGACGATGTGGGCCTGGTGACCAGCACCGGATCGTAGTGGATGGTGATCGAAGTGAATCCCGGAACGCACTCCGTCACCCCCACCAGCTCCGCCGCCCTCAGCCTCGCCGCCGCCGCCGCGACCCTCCGCCGCGTCCCTTCATCCGCCGCCTCCCCCAGCACGATCTGCACGGCACTATCCCCGACCAGCTCGATCCTCATCACGGGACCGTGCGGGCCTTGAGACCGCGACCATCCGGAATCGGGAGGAAGCACGGGGGTTGGGGAGAAGGGGAACGGTGCATGGGTGGAGAAAGTGCCTAGTGCCTAGTGCCTGGTGCCTAGAAACTGCGGTTCAGCGCTCAGGGCCCAGCACTTCTGTTACTGGGCACCAGGCACTAGGCACTAGGCACTGCAGTTCAATCCGGCTCATTCACCGACTGCCCGGCGCCGCTCAGGTTCTCCACCTTTTGCGTGTCCACCGTGAAGCCGCCGGGGACGGTCTCCTCGTCGGCGGGGGCGCCGCCGCCCGCGCCGCCGGTGGCCGCGGCGGAGCCGGATGCGGCACCGCCGCCGGCGCCCGCGGGGCGCTCCTTCTTGCAGCCCGCGGCCATCAGCACGGCCGCGATCGTCGCAGCCGCCATCCACTTTCGCATCGATCCGCTCCTCAGTCCCCGAGAGCCGGGTGGTATGTCCGCGAGGCGACGCAGGCGGGCGTGCGCCCGCCTGCGCCTGGCAATCCGCTACTGCTTGTTCGTCACGTCCACTTCGGGCGTGACCACCGTGTTGGTGTCCGAGCCGACCTGCACCTGCGCGGGGTCCACGTCCACGTTGGGCATGTCGCCGCCCTTCACGTCCACGTCGGGGAGGCTGCCCTTGTCCTCCACCTTCGCCGTGCACGCGGCGGACACCGCGACCAGCGCAAGCATGACAAGCGAGCTGCGTATACGCATACGGACTCTCCTTCGGGCGGGTGAGAACGGACTTCGTGCCCGGCACAGGCGCAACGACCATGCCCGGGAGCCTTGTTGGCCCCCGGAGCTGCCTCTACGTTTGGTGCCCGAGCGCACCGACGCACACCGCACCCGCACGCGACAAACGCCCATGGCCCATCCCGAACCGCTCCGCCCCGTGCCGCTGGAGCAGACCCGCGAGCGCGTGATCGCCCAGCTGTGCCGCGGCTTCGCCGAAGAGCACCTGGACGCGGACCAGCTCCAGGCGCGCCTGGACGGCGCCCAGCGGGCCGCCACCCTGGACGAGCTCACCGCCCTCGTGGCCGACCTCCCCGCCGTCGTCCCCCCGGCCGCGCCGGTGCCCGCGGCGGGCGACGGGGTGCAGGTGGCCCACCCGTCGCAGGTGGCGGAGCAGCAGTTCGTGGTGGCGGTGATGGGCGGCGCCTGCCGCCGCGGCGCGTGGACGGCCTCCCGCCAGCTCAACGTGATCGCCGTGATGGGCGGCGCCGAGCTGGACTTCCGCCAGGCCCGCATGGCCCCCGGCGTCACCGAGCTCAACGTCTTCGCGCTGATGGGCGGGGTGCAGGTGGTGGTGCCCCCCGGCGTGCAGGTGGAGATGAACGGCATCGCGCTGATGGGCGGCTTCGACGAGAAGATCCGCGCCGACGCGCCCCCCGCCCCCGGCTCCCCCATCCTCCGCATCGGCGGCTTCGCCATGATGGGCGGCGTGGACGTCACCGTCCGCCACCCCGGCGAGTCCGAGCGCGAGGCGCGCCAGCGCTCCCGCGAGCTGCGCAAGGAGCAGCGGAGGCTGAACCGATAGGCTCACACAGAGACACAGAGGCACAGAGATGAAGGATCTCCGTGCCTCTGTGCCTCTGTGTGAGCCCCTTTTTTCCGTGCGGCCCGCGCTTTGCCCGATGGCGCCGCCCATGAACGAGAAAGTACTGGTGGTGCACGAACGCCTTTGCGCGGCGTACGGGTGCCCCATCCCCTTCTTCCATGAGATGGACCCGCTCAGCGAGCTGGTCTCGTCGCTGCTTTCGCACCGCACCAGGAACAGCGACTCGGGGCGCGCCTTCAAGCAGCTCCGCGCGCGCTTCCCCGCCTGGGAAGGCGTGCGGGACGCGCCGGTGGGCGAGGTGGAAGAGGCGATCTCGGCCGCGACGTGGCCGGAGCAGAAGGCGCCGCGCATCCAGGCGGTCCTCCGCCGCATCGGCGAGCTGAGGGGCGAGCTGTCGCTGGACTTCCTGGGGGAGCTGCCGGTGGGGGAGGCGCGCGCGTGGCTGGAAGGGCTGCCGGGCGTGGGGCCCAAGACCAGCGCCGCGACGCTCCTCTTCAGCCGCCTGCGCCTCCCCGCGCTCCCGGTGGACAGCCACCATCACCGCGTGGCGCAGCGGCTGGGGCTGATCCCGGCCGGCGTGGCGGTGGGGCCCGCGCACCGCCTGCTGGAGGCGCAGCTCCCGGCGGAGTGGAGCGCGCAGCAGGTGTACGACAACCACGAGGCGCTGATGCTCCATGGCCAGCGCTGCTGCTACTTCCGCAGCCCCGCGTGCCCGCGCTGCCCCGTGCTGGACCTGTGTCCCGAGGGCCAGCGCCGCATGGGCGCGCCCGCCGCGGCGGAGCTGTGGGCGTGAGCGCGCCGCGCCCGGGGCGGCACACCTGGTTCCCGCTCACCCTGGTGTTGCTCTCGCTGCTGGTGTCGGTGCTGGTGCCGGCGCTGCTGCAGCGGCGCAGCGAAGCGCTGCGCCGCGAGATCGTGGACGTGGTGGAGCCGGCGCGGCGGGCCGGGGCGGAGCTGGACGAGTCGCTGGCGGTGGAGGTGTCGGCCGGGCGCGGCTACGTGATCACCCGCGATTCCGCCTTCCTGCGCCGCAGCGCCGCCGCCGCCCGGCGCGCGGAGCAGCAGATGCGCACGCTGGAGGGCTACGCGCGCCGCCTGGGCGGCGAGACGGAGGCGGAGGTGGCGCGGCTGCGCGCCCACGTCCGCGCCTGGCAGGAGCCGGGGGCGGCGCTCGGCGGGGGCACGCTGGCGCCGGAGGATTTCGCGGCGCGCATCCCCGAGCAGCAGCGGCACTACGAGGCGGCGCTCGCCTCGGCGCAGCGGGTCCAGCTCCACCTGGAGCGCATGGCGGCGGACCGGCGCGAGCGCATCCGCGGCAACGAGCAGACGGAGCTGTTCAGCAGCGTGGTGCTCGCCGCGCTGGCGCTGGCGGCGGTGGGGGCCGTGACGGCGCTGACGGTGCGCGAGCGGCGGCTGGCGGCGCAGGTGGCGCTGCGCGCGGAAAAGGAGGCGTCGCTGCGCGCGCTGGCCCGCACGCTGAGCGGCGCCCTTTCCGTGCGCGAGATGGTGGAGCGGGTGGCGGACGAGGCGGTCACCTCCACCCGCGCCTTCGGGGCATACGTGGAGCGGGCCGCCGCGCACGAGGTGGAGGTGGTGGCCGGGCGCGGCGAGGGAGTGCCCCCGGTGGGCACCCGCGCGCCCTACCCGGGCTCCCTCACCTCCGAGATCATCGAGGCGCGCGAGCCCCGCGCCCTGGCCGAGGTGGCGCGCATCGGCGAGTCGATGGCTCCCTACCTGCGCGAGTCGTGCGAGCGGTGCACGGGGCTGGTGGTGCCGCTCACCGACGAGCAGGGGGTGCTGGGAGCGCTGATCCTCCTCCGCTCCCCCCAGCAGGGCGCGTTCGGCGACGAGGAGGCGGCCCACGCGCGCGCCATGGGCGACCTCCTCTCGGTGGCCTTCCGCCGCGCCATCGTGCTGGAAGAGGAGAAGAACGCGCGCACCGACGCCGAGCTGGCCGTGCGCAGCCGCGACGAGGTGCTCTCGGTGGTGTCGCACGACCTGCGCAACCCGGTGCACACCATCGGGATGAGCTCGGCCTTCCTCCTGGACGTCCTCCCCAGCGAGGGGAAGCAGGGGGAGATGGTGAAGAAGCAGCTCGCCATCATCAAGCGCGCCACCGACAGCATGAACCGCATGATCCAGGACCTGCTGGACATCACCCGCATCGAGAGCGGGCGGCTGGCGATGGACTGCGCTCCGCTGGCGGTGCCCGCGCTGCTGGACGAGGTGATGTCGATGATGGGCTCGCTGGCCGGCGACGCCGGGGTGGCGCTGAAGTGCCGCATGCCCCCCGAGCTCCCCGTGCTGTACGCGGACCGCGACCGGCTGGTGCAGGTTTTCTCCAACCTGGTGGGAAACGCCCTCAAGTTCACCCCCGCCGGGGGGAGCGTGGCCCTGCGCGCGGAGCTGCTGGAGGGCGCGGTGCGCTTCGTGGTGGCCGACACGGGCTCCGGCATCCCCGCGGAGCACCTGCCGCGCCTCTTCGACCGCTTCTGGCAGGCCCGCCGCGCCGACCGGCGCGGGCTGGGCTTGGGGCTCCCCATCGTCAAGGGGATCGTGTACGCGCACGGCGGCCGTATCGAGGTGGCCAGCGCGCCGGGCGAGGGGAGCACCTTTTCCTTCACCATCCCGGCCCACACGGGTTGACGCCCGCGCCGGCGCGCCGTACGATCGGTTGCAACCACCAACCGGGCGGCGCCGCATGCATCCATCCCCCATGCAGGACGAGGCCGAGGCCTTCCACCAGGCGCTCGGCGACCTGGTGCGCCTCCAGCAGCACCGCGCCCGCGACCGGGTGGCCTTCTACGGGATCACCGTGTCGGGCGCGCACGCGCTGGAGGCGCTGGAGCGGCTGGGGGCGGTGTCGCTCAACCGCCTGGCCGCCGAGCTGTTCGTGGACAAGAGCACGGCCAGCCGCGTGGTGGACGCGCTGGAGTACCGCGGCTGGGTGGCCCGCACGGTGGACCCGGCGGACCGCCGCGCCCTGCACCTCTACCTCACGGACGAGGGCCTCGCCCTCCACGACCAGCTCCGCGCCGACGCCGTGTGGGAGATGCAGGCGGTGCTGGCCGGGATGGACCCGGCGCTCCGCCACTCCACCCTGGGCTTCCTCCGCGACCTGGCCCGCACCTCCGCCCTGCACGCGGGCGCAACCGACGCATCCTGCTGCCAGTAGCGGCGAACGGCGGCTCACACAGAGACACAGAGGCACGGAGATATGCGGCGGCTGGTCCTGTTCGACATCGACGGTACGCTCCTCAGCGCGGACGGCGCGGGGAAGCGCGCGGTGAACGACGCGCTGGTGGAGGTGTTCGGCACCACCGGCCCCATCGAGCGCTACTCCTTCGCGGGGCGCACGGACCCGCAGATCGCACGCGAGCTGCTGACCGCCGCCGGCCTGGCCGCCGGCGAGATCGACCCGCGCCTCCCCGCGCTGTGGGACAGCTACATCGCCAACCTGCGCTGGGAGATGGAGCGCACCGAGGTCACGCCGCTCCCCGGCATCCCCGAGCTGCTGCGGCGGGTGGAGGAGGCGGCGGGCGAGACGGTGCTGGGGCTGCTGACGGGGAACATCGAGGAGGGCGCGCGCATCAAGGTGGACGCGGCGGGGCTGGGATGGGAGCGCTTCCGCGTAGGGGCCTTCGGCTCCGACCACGCCGACCGGCCCGAGCTACCCGCCGTCGCCCTGCGCCGCGCCCGCGACCTCACGGGGATGGACTTCGCGGGCAAGGAGGTCGTGATCCTGGGCGACACCCCCTTCGACATCCAGTGCGGCGCGCACCTGGGCGTGCGCACCATCGCCGTCGCCACCGGACGCCACCCGGTGGAGGAGCTGGCCGCCCACGACCCCGACCACCTCTTCTCCGACTTCAGCGACGTGGAAGCGGTGTGGGCGGCGATCGCGAACTGATTGGCTCACACAGAGACACAGAGGCACAGAGAAGAAGACGCTTGTTCGTGATCGACCCGTGATTTAGTTTGTGGTGTAGGAAGGGTACACGAGCGGCTGACGACAAGAGCCCCTGGGCTCTGCCATGCGAGAGCATGGGTAGTCAGCCGCTCGTGTTTTCTCAGTAGTGCAAGAGGGTCCGCTCGGCCCATGCTTCACGCTCAAGGCCTATCTTCTCCCTGATCAGGTCGTACGAGCGCAGATCTCCCATCTCCCACTTCCTGCGCATCGCCCAGCAGCAGTAGTCCGCCACCTGCAGGCACGGGTCGCTCTGTGCGTCCCAGGACGCCACGCGTACCTCGGTAGCCGGGGACGTATCCAGGACCGCGGCCTGGACCGCCGCGTGCATCGTGCTGCGCTTCCGCCGGGTTCCAAGTGCCGCGCTTACCACTAGTGTACTGCCTCTGAATACCCGTGCATTTTGGCGCACTGAGTGTTAGATTGTTCAGCATGCCAATGCCAATTCGCACAGTCAAGTTGCGCGATGGAGACCGGGCTGAGTTGGAGCGCCTGGTCCGTACGCGTACCACTCCGCAGAG